>CAJWFU010000097.1:0-7275 GCA_913031315.1 uncultured Phycisphaerae bacterium
GGTGCAGGCCCACACCACCGTGTCACCGGTCGTGGCCAGGCCGCCGCCGCGGGCCGACGAGCAATCGACGAAGGTGCAGTCCGCGGCCACGCCGCCGCGGAAGAACTGGACCGCGCCACCGCTCGCGCCGTTGGAATCACACTGCTTGAAATCGCAGCTGGCGACCACGATGGGTACGGAGCAGGAGATACCGGTGGCGACGTTGGTGGATTCAAGGTCGTCGAAGGTGCAGTTGGAGACGGTCAGGCAGAAGTCGTTTCCGAAATCCGGGTCGGCGTACACCCCGATGGCGGCGGATTCCCAGTACCAGGGGTGGACTTTGATTCCTTGAAAACTGTTGTCGGTGATCGAGCCGCAGGAATCCACGATCTCGAGGGCGGGCTCGCGGGTGCGAAGGCCGAATTCAGTGCGCTCGAATCTGCATTCATGGATGTCGACCATCGAATCAAGGACGGTGACGGAGTTGTACCGACCACAATCGGTGAACCTCGTCCCGGACATGATCAGCATGGAGTTTCGTACCGAGACGATCGCCGGTTCGCCCATGAGATTGTCGATGAAGTCGCAGTCGTCGAGGACGAGGCCGCCGTTCTGGACCTGAATCGCAGGCTGCTCGAAACCTTCAAGGCCATGGAAGCGGCAGGACTGGATGGTGGGATGGGATCCCGAGATCCACACGGCATTGCCCGTGCCTTCCGCCATCCCCTGAAACTCGAGGTTTCGGATGCGGGTGGATTCGCGCTCGCCGGACTGGATCAGGATGGCGGGGATGGATTCGGGTTTCAGGGCCAGGGACACGATGGTCGATCCGTCGGATTCTCCCTCCAGGGTGATCGCCTTCCCCTGGAAGTCGAGTTGTTCGTAGTCGTCCCCCCACGCCCAGGTGCCCCCGGCGAGGCGGATCACGTCTCCATCTCCGGCCGCATCGATCGCCGACTGCACCCGGTCCGGTGGGCCGGCGTCCGGTTGGAGCACGATGGTCTCGCCCCGAGCGAGCGTGATCATGAATCCCGTGGCCAGAACGGCCGTGAGAAGGGGTGCATCGCATCTTCGGGTGTTCATCATCGGGCTCCTGCGTGTCATGCCGGGGGACGGCGTCACCGTGCCGCCGCACGGTGTCCTTGGAAGTCCTGATCGCCAGCCGCTCGATCTCGAAGTCATGGTGAGAGGCGGCGAGACGTCGGGTCAGTCACCGTTAGGAAGCGATGTCTCGGGCGTGACAGGAGAAAACCGAATCGAAGGGAAATCGCCCAAACCGACCAATCAAACGGAATGGTCTGACTTCCAGACACTCACGTACGCGCGTGTTGAAAGACGTTTCGGGGTCTCTTCGGGGGTCTCGGCGGGGTGTCGGCGGCATCGGAGAAAAAACTCCGAATGATCCGCGAACTCCGGGGGACGGTGTCGTCTAGTGGCTGGAAGCCGCTACCTGATTCCGGGCCGGGTTCCAGAAACTCATCCCTCAAGGAACCTTGACCATGATTCATGCACTCGCTGGAACCGTCCTCTCCGTTGGCCTCCTGGCTGCTTCGCCCACGGGGGTGGGCGAACCCGGAGGCACCCTGGCTCAGGCTCAGGAAGCCGAAACGACCGAAACCGACCTGGTTCGCCGTCGTGTCGACTTCAGTTTCGACGGCGGGACCGCTTCCCAACTGTTCGCTCAGCTCCAGGACGTCTATCCCGAGTACTCGTTGATCGTCGACAAGAACGCTCGCAGATTTCAGATCGACGGCTTCGACGCGAAAATCACCGATCCGAGCACCATCGTGGATCTGGTGTGTGGGGTCAACGGGACCGTGGTGAATCCAGATGGCCTGGAAAGCTCACAGATCGGCAAGCTTCGGTTCAGGTCTGTCGGACAGGAGCTGGTCCAGATCCTGTTCGACACGGGGCCACGACGAGGATTCGGTCCGGCAGCGACCCCCACGGTCGAGATCATCTCCATTCAGGAGCTGCTGACCAGCGGAATGACCGTGGAGGCCATCTTCGGAACCGTCCAGGCCGCCATCGATCTCAGGGATCAGGATTCGGAGGCCAAGATCCGCTTTCACGAGGAGACCGGAGTCTTGTTCGTGAAGGGCATCGATGCGGTCAACGAGATGGTCGGGCAGACCATCGATGCCTTGAAGGCCAGTGCGAAGTGGCTGGTGTCGGATGAGGCGCTCGCCGCCAAGGAAGCCCGCATCAGGTCCGATGCCCTCGACGCGCTCGAAGTCACGAACCAGGCGGCATTCAAGGTTCAGGAGGAGAAGATGAAGAAGCTGATGAAGGATCACGAGGCTCTCATGGAACGAGATCGTCGACGGGAGGACCGGAAGGACGCCGAGATCCAGAAGAGGCAACTCGACCCGGTAGATTTGAACGAGGAAGACTGATTGAATCCGGATTCGCTCATCACGCAGATGTCGGGCTGGCTGGAGTGTGCATGGAACTTCCGGACGGGGACAACCAACCATCGATCCGGCAGCTCACGGCCGCGATCGCCTCGGGTTCGACCGAGGCGTTCGCGGCGTTCTACGAGCAATGGTTCGATCGTTGTCTGGAGTCGGCCATGAGGATGACCGGCTTCGATGAGCCCACCGCTCTGGACATCGTGCAGGACACGATGGTCACCGCGGCCACCCAGCTGCCACGATTCAGGGATGAACGACAACTGAAGGCCTGGCTGGATCGAGTCATGCTGAATGGGGCTCGCGATTGGATTCGTGCTGAATCACGTCGTCGAAGGCGGGAGCAGCGGCCGGTGGAATCCGGAGTGGAATCCATGACTGCAGCGGATCTCGAGGAACTCGAACGACACCTCGAAACCCTCGATGAGCAACAGCGATCGATCCTGCACCTTCGTTTCAGCCTGGGGTGGAGCCTGCAGAAGATCGGGAACTCCCTCGGACTCGGTGGACCGGGATCGATCGACGGCCGGATTCGACGGTCCCTTGAACGACTGCGTCGTGAATATCGCCAGGAGGATGAAGACCATGACCAATGAACTTCGCGAACTCTCGTCCGCCGGTGCCCGACGGCGGGCACGGATGCTGCCGCTGCTGCAGGACGCCGTCCGGGATCGGGTGCGACGGAAGCGTCGCCGTCGGGCCGTCGCCGGTTCCCTGTTCGTCTTCGCGCTGATCATCGGATCGGTCGAGTTCATGGATGGGGGAGGGTCGGTCACGCAGGAGCCGGGAGACCGTCTGGCCGATGCGGGTGGAGGAACGGAGTCGATGCCACCGGGCGGAATCCCCGGCCCGGGTCTCGGCCCCGATCTTCCATCGATACCCATCGGGCCCCGGATCGACATCCAGGCGATCGATGCGACCGGTCTCTACGCGAAGGCCATCGAACGCGATCCGAAGATCTTCATCACCACGCCCGCCGAGCTGCCCGACGGTCTTCGATCGGTCGAGCGTCGGGTGTTGGTCGAGCAGGTCAGCACCGATCAGCTGATGACGGAACTGGCGATGTCGGGCCTCGACAGTGCCGTGGTCTGCTCGAATCAGGGCTGCCGACTCTTCGTCGGGACGCCGGAGGACGGTCCGGTCAACGGTGAGCCCCGGACCTCCGGTCGGGGGACCTGAAGCCGACCGTCCAGCCCTGACTCGAGCGGTCGATCGAGTGCTCGCGCATCTTGAAAGGTCCCGGGCCGTGCCTCGCTTCGGTGATTCCGACCTCGCGGGACCGCGATAGAATCGGCGGTCGGGCCCGGACCCACGAGCCATCGATCACCATTCGGAGATCACCGATGACCGAGCGCAAGAAGACGAAGAAGAAGCTGGCGGCCGGTCTCCTCCTGCTTCCAGTCGCCGCCGCATCCCTGGTGTTCGCCGGGTGTGTCCGCACCTCGGGCGGGACCTGGTACTTCAATTCTGCGCCGGTTCCCGAAGGGTGGCCGGAACTGACGCCGGTGGGCGAGGTCGAGATCAGGGAGTATCCGAGCTACCGCGAAGCGGTGGTGACCGAGGAACAGGGTGGTTCGGGCACGACTCCCATGTTCCGCTCGCTCTTCCAGCACATCAGCACGAACGACATCCCCATGACCTCCCCGGTCGACATGAGCTACGCCGACGGAGGAGACGCGGATGGATCGGATGGTGGCCGTGATCGGATGACCGGGATGGCCTTCCTCTATCGCACGCCCGAACTCGGGCCGGTGGGGACCGACGGCGTGGTCCGGGTGGAGGATGTACCCCCGAGGGCCTACGCCAGTACCGGCGTGCGAGGCTCGTACTCGCCCGCGCACTACTCGGAAGGGATCGACCGGGTCAGGGCGTGGCTGTCGGAGCAGTCCACGTGGAAGGCCGACGGATCCTCGAGATACCTCGGGTACAACAGTCCCTTCGTTCCCTGGTTCTGGCGCTACGGTGAAGTTCAGATCCCGGTGGTGCGGGTTTCGGAAACCGTCGACGACTGATCCCGTCGCCCGACTCAACGCTCGGGCGTCGTCTTTTTTTCCATCCCCGGCATCGTTTGAGCCTCCCCCGTGGATCGTCGATGACGGCCCGGCAGGGGGGCGGTGATCTCCGAGCGGCGCGGGCGTGGTACGGTCGGGCGTTCGCTTCGGAGTCGACGAATCTCAATCGCGGGGTCATGGTCATGATTTCAATTCTGTTCGCGTGGGCGGTCTTGCAGAGTCCGGTCCCGATCGTCCAGTGGGGGGGCGATGACTCGGGGGTGACTCGCACCCGCATCGAACTGGTGACCGATGCGACGATGCTCGAAGAGGTATGGCGACTCACGCATGGAGGCGAGATCGACGGCCTTCCGCGGGTCGACTTCGATCGGACTCGGCTGGTCCTGGCCTGCCGGGGGCGCGAGATGGATGTCCGGCGGGTCACCGCGATCGGAATCGAACGCACGGACTTCGAAGTGGTGCTCACCATCGACGCGGGTCCGACCGAACCCGGGGACGCCGGCACGTCGGAAGCGACGACCGCCTGGGGTCTGTTCGTGATTCCCAAAACGCCGCAACCGGTGCGGGTGCGATACGACGCGTCGGAGGATCGTGATGGAGATCCCCGGTGGGAGACGATCATCGTTCTCGGCGGGGGTGGGGATGCCGGTGGTCGACCTCGGGGCGACGGGGAATCTCCGGAGAGGCACCGGCCGTCCGAGGAGCATCTCGAGCGGCTCCGTCGTCCCTGGACCGGGAAGCTCGCGGAGCCTCCGCGGTACTTCATCAGTCATGGCTACGACGCACGGTGGTCCGCGGCGATCAAGTCCGGCATCGATGTGACTCGCGACTATCTGGGCAATTACGGCCCGGTGCAGGTCTACATCGTCGGTCAGGAGGATGATGAGTTGTCGGATCCCGTGCATCGGGACGACATCGCCGAGACCTTCTGCCGGATCCACAACCAGGGAACCGATCGACCGATGGAGGAATGCCTGGCCAGCGATGGCCGGGAGATGGCCCGGAAGGCGGCGGAGGGTGTGACCGAAGCCTTCATGACCATGGCCATGGATGCGGATCCGCCGATCGCGGAACTGGTCTTCATCAACGCCCACACGATGGGGGGCGAGGAGATGATGCCGACCCGCAGCATCCACGAATACGTTCACGTCTATCAGAAGGCGTTCGAGTTCACGCCGACCTGGATGATGGAGGGCGGGGCGGAACTGCTGGCGGCTCACCTCGGTGCGAAGCATGGGTGGGGCGATCGCGACCGGACCCTGGAGTGGTACGCCCGGAACCTGGCCGAGGCGAAGGATCTTGAATTCACGATCCGGGACATGGAAGAGATCGAGACGGCTGCGCCGGAGGTCGCGAAGTGGCATCGCGAACTGGCGTACGACGCGGGAGCCTGGGCGGTCGCCTTCGCGATTTCGAAATCGCCGACCCGGAGCATCGGGCGATACTTCCGGACCATCTATCCGATGGTCGACGAGCTGGGCTGGAAGGCCGCGCTCTGTCGGTACACCGGACTGCAGGACATCGACGCCTTCTACGCCGGGTTCGAAGCGCTGATGGCGCAACCACTGAAGGATCGACTTTCCATGCTCGAGACGCTCGAGGACTGATCTCGGAGATCCCCCCTCCCCCCGCGGCTGCGCCGGGGAACCGTCAGTCCTCTTCGACCTTGGTGAGAATGAAGGTCGAGGCCACGTGCTTCTCGCCCGGTTGAACGAGCACCATCCGGATTCGCTGCTGGTCGAGCAGGGTTCCGTGCAGGTATCCGTTCTCCTCGGTCTCCACCAGGTGGATCTCGCCGGTCGCGGGAACGAATGTCCCGACCACCGTTTCCTCGTTCTGGGTCGAAGGGGTGTCGCCGTCGTGGCCGCCAGGTCCTTCGATCAGCTTCCAGCCGGACGTTCCCTTGATGAGTCCCTGTTCATTCACCTCGAGCACCAGATATTTGTTGCTGTGGCTGCTTCCGGACGAATTGATCGTGTGCCCGGTTCCTTCCCAGGTTCCGGTCACCTGTTCGTGGGAGTGCGGCTGCTGGCAACCACCGAGCGCGAGGGCACTCCAAAGAACGGCGGAGGTGATCATGAACGGCTTCGGAATCGACATGGGTATCTCCTTTGATTTCAGGCATCACTATATCGATCGGAGGTGGGATCGGATGGAATCCACCGGGAAGATCGCGATCGATCGAGACTCAGCGGAGAGATTTCATGGGGCATTTTCACGAGTCGGTGAGGCACCACACTGGTACTGCCACGTCGAGATGGAGGTCATCGATGCCGTCTCCGCTCGCCTTCACGGGCGAGTTCCGACACCTGCCGTATTTCATGGGATATCGCGGCTGAAGACGTCGGCCTCAGACCGCGCCGCCACGCGCGGCGATCCGGTCCCCGTACGCCTTGGACAACGAATTGGCGGACAGGCCGTGGAGCAGGACGCTGAGCAGGATGGTCCAGGTCACCGTGGTGGCGAGGATCTCCGATCCGGGGAGCATCTCGTCCTGCACCAGGACCACGAACACGATGCTTGCGAGGCCCCGGGGTCCGAACCACCCCATGAAGAGCCGGGTCTCCCAGCGAAGCCCGAGGCCGATGGCGGCGATGAAGACCGGAATGATCCGAATGACGGTCAGGCTCGAGAGGGCGTAGGCGAAGACTCGCCAGTCGAGATATTGCCAGGTGAGTCCGACCGCGACCGCGCCGAACATGAACCAGGTGACGAGGGCCATCGAGTCGCCGACGCCTTCCGCGGCATCGAGGAAACCTCCCTTGTTCCGCTTCTCGGTGGTGCCGAAGATCATGCCCGCGACGAAGCAGGCGATGAAACCGCTTCCCTCCAGCCACTGGGCCGTGGCGAAGCACGTCAGGGCCAGGGCGATC
>CAJWFU010000098.1:0-7267 GCA_913031315.1 uncultured Phycisphaerae bacterium
TTCCGCTGGTCCTCGCTCACGAACTCGCTCACCACCCGCGCGACCTCCGTCGCCTGAGCATTGCGGAGGTTGTACACCAGGGTCTCCCGCTGGTTCGTGTCCTCCGCATCGAGTTCGTCGATGACCTCGGAGACCAGTTCCAGATAGCGAGGCGTGCCGGAGACGATGATCGAATTCGTCCGGCTGTCCACGGTGATCGACAGCGCCTGCCGTTCGTCGGGCACCAGGGTGAGCTCGGTTCCGAAGATGTCCTCGGCGCCACCGCCGGGAAGTGGCCCCTCGCCAACCGCACCCTGATCGACTCCCCCGCCCTCGCGGGGCTTGAGCACGTAGAGACTTCCCTGTTGTCGGAGCTGGAAGAGATCGGTGAGGATGTCCGCCATCGCGTCCGCATCGGCATTGGCGAGCTTGAAGACTTCGATCTTCTTCGATCCGGTCGAACTCGAATCCAGGTCCGCCACCATCCGTTCGATGAGCGCCATCGACTCGCGAGGAGCGGTGACGATGATGGTGTTGGTCCGGACATCCGGAGTCAGACCGATCGACTCGCGGATGGCGGTCGAAACCTCGACCTCCATGTCACCGATCTCTCCGCCCTCCATCTCCTGGAGGTACCGCAGGACGGTCCCGGTCCGACCATTGCGGGACGTTCGCCCGCCGCCATTGAGCACGGTCTCGATCAATCCCACGGTTTCCTGGGCATTGGCACTCGCCAAAGGGATGGAACGGACTTCGACCACCGATCCGGGACGTTGGGAATCGAGGCGCGAGACCAGGCCTCGAACCGCGGAGATGTCGGAGTCGGTACCGGAGACCAGCAAGGCGTTCAGACGATCGTCGGCGGTCACCCGGACCGCATCGGCCCCTCGTCTACGGTTCTCCGCCTTGGAGTACAGGTCGGAAACCAGTTCGACGAGTTCTCCGGCCCGATTGTTGGCGACCGGGATGATCTCGAACGACTGACCACCGATTCGATCCTCTGCCGCCTGAACCAGGAGATCGACCAGATCCCGGACCACGACCTGATTCTCGCGACTGGCGGCGACCACCAGAGCGTTGCTGCCGTCGAGCGGCTCGATCGAGACCCGATCGGTCGGCTGGCTGGATTCTCCGAGGCTCTGCGTGCGGTCACGCATCAGGGCCTCGATCCGCGGCGCGAGATCGCGAGCCGAGCCCGATTCGAGCGCGAGCACTTCGATCTCGATCGCCGGATTCAGCGGGGCGTCTGCGATCCGTTCCACCAGATCCTCGATCGAACGCCGATCCTCGGGATTCGCCGCGACCAGCAACGAGCTGCTGCGGGAGTCCGCGATCACCAGCGGCCGATCCCGGCGGGCGACTTCCACGGGAACGCCGGCGTATCGCCGGTCCATGACCTGTTCGACCGTGGATGCGACCCGCTCGAGTCCGCCCCGAGTCACCGGAATGACCCGGATGTCCGCAGCGCGTCCGGTCTGATCGACATCGAGATCGAGTACCAGGCTCTCGATCACCGTGAACGTCTCTTCCCCCGCCGCGATCACCAGGGCATTCGCCAGATCATCGGCGAGCACCACCGCCTTTTCGAGGTCGGCGGATTCCGGCTGCACGCGACGAAGTCTTTCCAACCGGGCGTCGGCCAGTCGCTGCACCAGAGGCGCCAGCCGATTGGCGGAGGCGTTCTTCAAGTCGATGATTCGAATCTCACGGAAGTCGGCATCCAACGGCGTGTCGAGCCGGGCGAGCAGTTCTTCAAACAGCGGGAAGTTCCGGGCGCTGGTGGATACCACGATCGAGTTGGTGCGGAGATCGGGCACCGCTTCCAACCGATCCTCGTTTCGCCGCGCCGCAGAGCCTCCGCGGGCTTTGGCCTGGGCCTCGAAGACGTCGGCGGCGAGCGTCGCGATCCGCTCGGCACTGCCATGTTCGATCGCATAGACACGGACCAGGGCACCCGGACCGGCGGCTTCGACGTCCAGCATCCCGACCAGATCCTCGACCAGCGCAAGGTTCGGGGTGCTGGCGACCACCACCAGGGCGTTGAGTTGCTCGTCCGCCCTGACCACCATCCTCGACAAGGGCATGAACACTTCGCTTTCCGTCGCCCGCGGTACACCGTCCCGGACCGAACGAAGCCGGGCGAGTTGACGCCGAAGCGGAGACGAGGCCGGATCGTCATCCTGACCCTCCACGATCACCTGATCGATCAGCCTGGCGAGTTCACCCGCGTCCGCGTACTCCAGCATGATGACCCGAGGCTCGATCCAGCCGGTCGCGATCTCGGCGTCCAGTCGCATCTTCATCACCTCGACGAAGGCGACGGCGCTTTCCTTGCCGGCCACGATGACCGTGTTGGTCCGATCGTCCACCGCCAGCACCACATCCTCCAGCAATGCCGGGCCGAGACTTCCTTCGGGCAATCCCGCCACGTCGAGACCGGGGAGGGTCGCGAGTTCACGCCCCTGCGAGAAGATCTGCTCGACGATGTCCACGAACCGTTCTGCCGCGATGTTGTCGAGCGGGAACATCTGGAGGGTGATGGCCTCGGTCGAGGGCACTCGGTCCAGAAGCCGGGCGACCTGTTCGAGCGCCTTCGCGTTGTCTGCGCTCGAACTGATGATGATCGAATTCCCTTCGGAATCCGCGGTCACTCGAATCGGCTTCGCCAGATCGAGTTCGATCGGCTTTCCATCCGCGCCCCGGATCGCGAGCCGTCGAATCTGCTCCTTGATCGCACTGGCGACCGGATTGACGTCGGGTCCGCCTCCGCCCGGGGTGATGATCTGATCCATCAGACCCATGACCGCTTCCGCTCGGGCCCGCTCGAGCGGGACCAGTCGAACCTCCGCGTCCGCGACGTCCGGAGTCGCGTCGACGGCCTTCAGAAGTCCGACGACCGTGTCGCGATCCGCGGGGTTCGCCACCACCAGGACGGCGTTGCGACCCCGGACGGCCGAGATCTTGATCGGCTCCGAGACCAGCCGCGTGCTGGCATCCGCCGCCGGCCGATCGAGCCCCAGCCGTCGAACCGTTCGTTCGACCACCGACGCCGGCACGTTCTCGAGTTCGATCAGGAAGATCCCCTGGCCTGCCGGAGGCGAAAGGCGATCCATCTCTCTGACCGTCTGTTCGATCTCGTCGAAGAACGGGCCGGTTGACGCGACCACCAGTGCATTGCCCAGCGTGTCGACCTCGATCGAAAACGGAACCCTTTCGCGTCCCGCCTTGGCGGCGAACGCCGCCTCGATCGATTCCGCGACGCGGGATGCGGGAGCCGACTCCAGCCGGAGGACCCGGACCGAAAGGCCCTGTTGACTCGCTTCCTGTTGCAAGGCACGGGCAAGCGTGAGGATCTGCATGAATTCCGCTTCGTCGGCCCGGACGATCACGGCATTCGCCGAACGATCACCGACGATCCGAAGATTCGGATTCCGTTCGCCCTCGGTCAGGTACATCGACCGCAGGGAAGCGGCGAGCAGCTCCGGGTCTCCACCGGAAACCGGAATGATCCGCGGGGCTGCGAGATTCGCGAATTCGGCCACGTCCAGCTGCTGGACGATCCGCTCGATCTTGAGAAGATTCCGTCGGCTCGCACTGATCACCAGGGCATTGGTCTGCGGTTCCGCACTGGCACTGACCCAGTCGGCACCCTGCATGAAGACGGTCGGCCCTTCGCCTCGTTCCCGATCACCCTCCTCGTCCCGGTCCTTGTCCCGCGCATTCCCCTTGGCCGCTCGTCGCGACTGTTCGATGACCGGCCGGAACGCCTCGTTGATGGCGCGAGCGACGCTGCGGGCATCGGCGTGCATCAGTGGCAGGACCTGCAGTTGCAACGACGAATCGTATTCTTCGGCGTCGAGCTTCTCGACCAGGGCCAGGATTCCAGGCCACTCCGCTTCCGCGGCGGTCACGACCAGACTGTTGGTCGCCTCATCCGCGATGATCTTCACGTTCTGCTTGCCGGGCGTGTCCGCCTCGAAGGCGAAGGGACCGTAGAAGTTCCCGAGGGCGGCCGAGATCTGGACCGCATCCGCGAAATCGAGGGCCACGAAATCCGTTCGACGCGATCGGGTCGCCGGAACGTCGATTTCGTTCAGAATCTCTCCAATGACCGTGAACTGGTCGGGTGTCGCCCCGACCACCAGCTGGTTCTCGAACCGGTTGTAGTCGATGGCGACATCCAACCAGTCGTCTCCTCGAGCGAGCAGCAACCGGTCGAGGGTCAGCGTGACGTCCGCCGCGGGAGCATGGGCCAGGGCGATGATTCGATATTCCACCGGACTTCGGGCCGGAGCGGCTTCCAACTGTTCGATGATCGACTGGATGACCGGGATGCTTTCCGCGGTCGCGGTCACCACCAGCGAGTTCGACCGGCGATCCGCGACGATGGTCGCCCGGACTTCGATCGGAACCTCTTGTCCCTCGATGTCGATCGAGATCCCTTCCGTTCGACCGTCCTCGTCAAGCCTCAAGGTCTCCTGCAGAATCCTCGCCGCCTCCTCCGCGTTGGCGGTGGCCAGCGTGAACGTCCGGATCACACTCTCCGCGGTGTCGTCAGGAGCATCGAGCCTGGCCACGAGGGCTTGGATACTCGGATAGATCGCCGCCGGGGCGTTGACCAGGATTGAATTCGTCCGGGAATCGGGAGTGATGATCACGCCCTCGCCACCGCGTCGCTCGAATTGAGCCCCGACCAGCCGGGAGATTTCGGAAGCATCGCCCCGGTCGAGGCGAATGATCTCGATCGTCCGGCTGCCGGAAAGGTCCGGCGCGTCGATCCGAGTCACCAGATCCTTGACCGTGAGGACGTCGGGCGCGGGCCCCGCCACGACCATCGCTCCGGCTCCGGGGATCGCGGTCACCACGACCCGGGTGTTGATCCCGGTGGCTCGAGCGCGATCTCGAAGGAACCTCGACACCGCAGCCGCGGTATCTCCGGCATCGGCGAACTCGGTCCGCAGGATCTCGACCGTCTCGGCCTCGGCCAGGCTTCCAGAGTCGAGGCTCGAAATCAATTCCCCGACCCGCGCCTGCTGCTCTTCGTTGGCGACCACGAACAGAGTGGTGCCGCCTCCATCGAGGAAGAGTTTGACGCCACCCTGGGATTCGTCATCCGTCGCCCACCACGGGAGTCTTCCACCACCATCCCCGATGGCCTCGCTCACCACGTCGAGCAGAAGCTCCGAATCCAATCCAACCGCCCGGTAGTGCCGAACCACCCGAACCGCATTGGTCGGAGTGGGGACGTCGAGTGAATCGATGAGCTCCTCGACCAGCGTGAACTTGTCACCCTGCCCGGTGACCACCAGCGCGTTCAATCGTTTCTCCGCCCGAATCGCGATCTCACCGCGGGTGTTTCGGTTCTGTTCGCCCCGTCGCATTCGACTGAAGAACCTCGTCGTCGGCTGGGTGACCTGAAGTTCACCGACGAGTTGCTGCACCGTCTCGGCGACCTCGTCGGCATCCGCATGCTTGAGTTCATAGATGCGGTACTCGAGGTCCGGATCGGCGTCCGCCCGATCGAACGTGTCCGCGAGACTGGAGACCTCGAGGAATTCCTCGTCGCTGCAGGCCACCAACAACGTGCCGCCACCCGCTCGGCCGGTGATCGCCACCGACGCCGACTGGGTTCGTCGCCCTCGACCGGTGGAGAAGAGTCGAGCCCGGTCTGAATAGAACTGGGAGATCGCGTCGGCGACCTCGCCCGCGTCGGCCCGAGTCAATTCGATGGTCCGCACCGGGAACTTCGTCGTCGCTTCCCGATCGATCCGGGCGATCACCGTCTCCAATTCCGCGAGCGTGGCGTCGTCGGCCCGAACCAGCAACACCCCGGACTGATCATCCGGGAGGATGAGCGTGTCGGCTCGCAGTTGTTCGTCGGAACCCAGCACCGCTTGATCGAGCACCCGGGCCGCGGCGGCGGGGTTGGCGGCCACCAGTTCGATCACGGTCAACGGGTACCGTTCCCGACCGTCCTCCACGTCCAGTTTGCCGAGCAGACGTTCGACCTCCGCGAGTTCCTCGGTGCTTGCGGTGACGATCAACTGATTGCTTCGGGAATCGACCGCGAAGTCGGGCTCCACGGTCGAAGAGCCGGAACGACGAGCATTTCGATACCGAGTCTGGAAGATCTGCCGGAGGGTCCGTTGAAGATCCGCGGCCCGGGCATGCTGAAGCGAGAAGAGGCGAAGAGTGGCCCGCTCCCCCGTGGGCGCCTGCTCGGCGAGGGTGACGAACCGGTCGACGAAATCCATCGCGGTCGGTGGGGCCATCACCACCACGCTGTTGCTGCTGGCATCCGCGACCACGGTGATCTGATCGGGGTCGAAGGTGGCGGTGGTTCGCCGTCCGTCCGAGTCCATGGTGACTGCGAGTTCCTGGAACCGTCCCGCACCGGGGCGAGCAAGCAGGGCCTTGAGTCCCGAGGCGATCCGCTCGGCACTGAGATCTTCGAGCCGGAACACCCGGACCATGACCTCGGTGGCGTCGGCGGGCCGAGCCGCCGAGGCGACGAGCTCCGCGATGAGCGGGAAGTCGCTCTCGCGGCAGGCGATCAGGAGTGCATTCGAGTCGACGTCGGGCACGATCGAAGCCCGCCGGGCCACATCTCCGCGAAGTCCACCTGCGGGGATCAATCCTCGAATGGTCTGGGTGACGATGTTCGCCACGTTTCGAACGTCCACGGTCGAGGGAAGCGGGACCGCGCGAACGATGCTGCCTTCCTCCGGCAGGCCGTCCTCCACCTCGTCCGCGAGATCCGTCAACCGGTCGAGCTCCCGGGGGGAACCGAGGACGACCAACGAATTCGTCTCCGGATCGATCGCGATGATGACCTCCGCCTCGTCGGTCGCGACTTCGGACGGGGGCGCCGACGGCATCGTCGGCGCGGCCTGCAGCGCCGGCGACATCGCCACGCAGACGGCAGCGACCATCGCACGGATTCCTGACGGCCGGGTGGCAGGAATGTTCATCGAGACTTTGTTTCCTTCCTCGGTCTTCTTCGCCGCGTCCTGCCGACGGAGGAGCTCCTCCAACGGCACGATGCGGACTCGGTCGTCATCTTCCCGATCGAGCATCCGCTCGAGCATCCGGGCCACGTCTTCGGCCGAACCGCGGCTGGGATCGATCGGTACGGTTCGAAGTTCGCGGGCCACGTTCAGTGAGGCCTCATCGATGTCACGGACGATTCTCTCGATCTCGTCGAACTGATCGACGCTGGCTCGAACCAACAAGGTGTTGCTCGCGGCATTCACCCGGATGAGCGGTGGTGTCGAGCCGTCAGCGGCGG
>CAJWFU010000099.1:0-7263 GCA_913031315.1 uncultured Phycisphaerae bacterium
TGTTCGCCGTCGTCTACACGATGATCAAACGGGTCGATCCACTGAGTTTCGTGATTCCAGACGACCTGGTGGCGGTGGATTCAAGCCTCGGTCCCGATCGACTCATGGCCTACTTCTCGATCACCACCCTCACCACCCTGGGCTACGGAGACATCACCCCTCGCGCTTCGCTCCCGCGTTCCCTCGCGAATTTCGAGGCGCTGGTCGGACAGATCTACCTCACGGTCCTCGTCGCTCGACTGGTGGGGCGGAATCTGACCCAGTCCGTGATGTCGAGGGCGAACGGGGCCAAAGCCGGCTCCGATGCGAACGGCGACTGAACAGGTCAGGCAAGAAGACCCTCGACCACCCGGCCGTGAACGTCCGTGAGTCGGAAGTCCCGCCCCTGATGCCTGCGTACGATCTGCTCGTGGTCGAAGCCGAGCATCCGCATCACCGTCGCCTGCAGGTCATGCACGTGCACCGGATCCCGCACGATGCGAGCCCCGAATTCGCAGGTCTCCCCATGCACGATCCCGGGGCGCACGCCGCCGCCGGCCATCCAGATCGAAAAACAGTGGGGGTGGTGATCCCGCCCGAAGTAGGTCGA
Organism: uncultured Phycisphaerae bacterium; assembly: GCA_913031315.1. GTDB lineage: Bacteria > Planctomycetota > Phycisphaerae > Phycisphaerales > SM1A02. The sequence goes on from CAJWFU010000099.1 coordinate 590, forward strand.
ACCGTTTCGACGCTCGTTCATCGCCGTTCGCCCGAACTCGCCGGACCAGATCACCAATGTGTCGTCGAGCAGCCCGCGTTCCACGAGATCATCCAGCAGGGCCGCGATGGGGCGATCGGTCTCACGGCACTTTCGGGGAAGTTGATTCACGATGTCATCGTTGGGGTTGGTCCCGTGGGTGTCCCAGCCCCAGTCGAAGAGTTGAACGAACCGAACGTCGTTCTCGAGCAGCCGCCGAGCCAGCAGGCAGTTGTTGGCGAAGGAAGCGCCACCCGGCGTCGCCCCGTAGCGCTCGATGTCCGCGGGATCCTCCTTTTCTATGTCCATCACTCCGGGGACCGCGGCCTGCATGCGAAAGGCCAGTTCGTACTGGGCGATCCGAGCGAGGGTCTCGGGGTCCCCGTGCCGTTCGCACTGCATCGCATTGAGTTCGGCGAGGGCGTCGATGGTCGCACCACGGGTCGCCCGATCGATGCCCGGCGGGTCGCCGGTGAAGAGGACCGGATCCCCGCTCGATCGGCACTGCACGCCCTGATGCACGCTGGGCAGGAATCCACTTCCCCAGACACTCTTCCCGGCACTGGGAGTCTTTCCGCCCGAGACCAGCACCACGTAGGCCGGCAGGTCTCGATTCTCCGTCCCCAGTCCGTAACTGATCCACGACCCCATCGACGGACGGCCAAGCCGAGGCGAGCCTGTGTAGAGCAGCAACTGGGCGGGCGCGTGATTGAATTGATCCGTGTGCATCGATCGCACGACCGCAATCCGGTCCGAGTGTCGGGCCAGACCCGGAAGCAGTTCACTGATCCGGGTTCCGCTCGCCCCGTGCGGCGAAAACGCGTAGGGGGAAGCGAGGATCTCCGGGTGCCCCTTGATGAAGGCGAAATTCTCGGGATCCAGCAGCTCCGGCGGACACTCCCGACCGTTCCACTCGTCCAACAAAGGCTTCGGATCGAGCAGGTCATGATGCGGGGGGCTTCCCGCCATGTGCAGGTACACGACCCGCTTCGCGGTCGGTGCGAAATGAGGGCGGGCCAGATCCAGGCCCCCGGCTCCGAAGGGGCCATCGACTCCCGCCGCCGCGGCCAACCCTGGGATTCCCGCCTCCGCCGCCGCCCAGGCGAGTCCCACCGCGCCGATGCCCGCCGTTCCCAGTCGGCCCAGGAAAGCTCGACGGGTGGTCGACAGCAGATCGTCGCGGCGGATTTCCATCCGGAGTCGGGCTTCGATGTCGTCGTGTCGATCAGCCATGAACGGTGACCTTTCCGCGAAGGATCGCTTCAACCACGGGTGATGAACTCATCGAGATTGAGAATGACGTTGCAGACCACGACCATGGCGGCCAGTCGAGCGGGATCCCGACCTCCGGTCGCCTCGATACGAGCCGCGGCAAGAAGCAGTTCGACCGCCTCGGGGCGTTCGCGGAAACGGGCTTCCTCCCGCCGATGAAGCTCTCGCAACACGTCGAGTTCGGCCTCTTCCGGCATTCTGGAAAGCGCCCGCCGGAACGCCTCGCGGAGGATGTGATCGGCCTCACCGTCGCCGGCGCGAGTGGCGATCACGGCAAGGCCTCCGGCCGCCTCCACGAATGTCTCGTCGTTCAGCAGAACCAGGGCCTGGAGGGGAGTGTTGGTGCGGATGCGACGAACGCTGCAGGTCTCACGACTTCCGGCGTCGAACGTGAGCATCGCAGGATGCGGGGCCGTCCTCCGCCAGAAGGTGTAGAGCCCGCGTCGATAGCGATCCCCATCCGTCGCGGTGGCCCACTGATCACCGCTGTACACCACCTGCCAGACGCCGTCGGGCTGGGGAGGAAAGACCGGCGGACCGTAGAGCTGGGAAGTCAGTCTTGCGGAGACGGCGAGCGCCGAATCCCGCAGCGCCTCGGCCTCGAGTCGAAACCGTGGTCCGCGAGCCAGCAGCTCGTTTCCGGGATCGAGGGCGCGAACCTCCCGGGAGGCGGCCGAGGATTGGCGGTAGGTGGCGCTGGTGGCGATTTCGCGGCACAGTGCCTTGTGACTCCATCCGAGTTCCACGAAACGACGAGCGAGATGATCCAGAAGCGCCTGGTGACGAGGCGGCATGCCCTGGGTTCCGAAATCCTCCTGCGTCTCCACCAGGCCACGTCCGAACAATCGTTCCCAGACCCGGTTCACGTGCACGCGGGCGGTGAGCGGGTTCCGTTCGTCGGCGATCCACCGTGCCAGACCGAGGCGATCCGTTCCGGCCTCCTCGACCTCGGCGATCGAGTGTAGAAACGCCGGGACTCCGGGAATCACCGACCGCCCCGGACTCCGCCAGTCACCTTTCCGGAGCACCTGCGATGATCGACGATCCGCCATCGCCTGCTCACGGAGCACCGGCACCTGAATCGCACGACGGGTGATCGCGGCGGCGTCGGTGTTCACTCGTTGCAATTCGGAGCGTGATGCCCTCGACGCGGCGACGGCGACCGGAGGAATCGTGCTGGCCCAATGATCCCGGAGCAGCGAGGTGGCACGCTCGTCCCGTTCATCGCCCGCGAGAATGGCGTCCCGCAGAGATGGAGACAGATGCCGACCATCGATCTCCGATTCCGCCTCGATCCAGGCCTCGGAATCGAGCATCCACTCGGGCGGAGAATTCACGTCTCGTACGATGCAGACCGGACCGAAGTGGCTTCCACCACCGTCCACGCCACCCTGCAGCGAACACGCCACGCCGATGATTCCGACCCCCGGTGCCAGATCCACATCGGCGGGATCGAATCGGAGCGAAGTCCATTCACCACCCGGCGGCAGGGGACCGAGTCGTCGACGAGAACCCGTTCCTTCCACGCCCCAGGGAAAGTCGGAGTCGCCCCAGTAGGCCCGGTGCTCCCAGTCCCCGTCGGTCGCCCGAACCTGGATCATGATCGCCGCCGGAGGATTCTCCGGATCGATTCGAGCCCAGATCTCCAATTCATCGTCCGCCTCGATGGTCGAACGAACCGCGGGCGCGAATTCTTCGACGTAGTGCTGACGAAAGGTATTCGCCGCCGCATCGATCCTTCGGGCGCGGTGCCACCCCGGGGGGGGATCGATGGTGTCGTCCCAGGGGAAATCATCGCCCACGATCGAATCTCCCGCGATCACCGCGGGGGGTCGGACATCCGCGAGGAGCGGGACCCGATCAGGAGGAAGACCGGCCGTACCCGGATCATCGGAATGGTCCGAAGCCGCCGCGAGCGCGACGCGGATCCGGTTTCGCTCCAACAGCCTCCGCTCCGATTCCAGTCCCTCCCGCAGAACCCGATCTTCGAGGGAGAGGAAGTCGAGCAGCGGTTCTTCATCAGCCCGATCCGCATCCTCCGTCGTGTTGAAGAAGGCGAAGAGACGGTAGTACTCCTCGGTCGAGATCGGGTCGTACTTGTGATCGTGACAGGCCGCACACTCGGCGGTCAGTCCCATCCAGGCGGTCAGGGTCGTGTTGACCCGGTCCGTGACCGCGGCGATTCGAAACTCCTCGTCCCGGGTGCCACCCTCGTCGTTGGTCATCGTGTTGCGGTGGAACGCGGTGGCGAGCACCGAATCCTCGTCGGCTTCCGGGCGAAGATCCCCGGCCAGTTGATCGATGGTGAAGCGGTCGTAGGGAAGGTCGTTGTTGAACGCCCGGATCACCCAGTCCCGCCACGGCCACATCGTGCGCCGTCGATCCGCCTCGTAGCCCCGGGTGTCCGCGTACCGAGCGACATCCAGCCAGACCCGGGCCCAACGTTCCCCGAAGGCGGGGTCGGCCAGAAGTCCATCCACGAACGCTTCGTAGGCGGCGGTGTCGCCGTTCTCCCGCGCCATCTCCCGCACGCGGGCGAGTCGTTCGGGCGACGGAGGAAGGCCGACCAGATCAAGTGACACCCGTCGACATGCAGTCGCGAGATCGGCCGCGGGATTCGGCGACATTCCCGCCTCCCGGTGGGCGGCGGCGACGTATCGATCCAGATCGCGAATCACCCAGGCACCGTCGTCCGCGGGAGGCGGGGGCGACGCGTCGGGATGAACCCACGCCCAGTGCGTTTCGTAGGGCGCACCCGCGTCGATCCAGCGTTGAAGAATCTCGATCTCCTGGTGGTCGAGCGGCGTCCCGGCCCCCGGCGGCGGCATCACGGTCTCCGGATCCCGGGAGGCGACCCGAGCCAGCAGACTGCTTGCCGCGGAATCACCCGGCACGATCGCGGCCCCACCTCGTCGATCCGCGACCGCCTCAGCCCGGCGGTCCAATCGAAGGTCCGCAACCCGAGCCTCGGCGTCAGGCCCGTGACAGGCGAGACATCGGGCCAGAATCGGACGGATCTCGTGGTTGAACGAAGGAACCGTTTCGTCCGGTCCATCGCCCGCGATGGTGATCGCGACGGCGGGCACGGCCGGAAGGAGCGATGCCAGCACCACGAACCGGATGCTTCCGGACACGCGAGTAAGGATCATTGGCATCGAAGGCATCGTCCCGAGTCTATCGTTGACGGTTCGAAGTCCGAAGAGAATACCGGGTCCGACCTCCGTCCCGCCCGCTCGCCCTCCGAAAGGAACGACCGTGTCCATCCAGCCCGATGATCTCGCCACCGCCCGGGATCCCCTTGAGAACACTCACGTGGATGTCCTGATCGTGGGGGCGGGGCCGATCGGACTGGAGACCGCGGCGGAACTTCAACGCCGAGGGATCAAGACCCTCAACCTCGACCGAGGCCCCATCGGATCCCAGGTCGTTGATTTCCCCCCGGGAGTCCGCTGGTTCAGTGGCTCCGAAAGAATCTCCATCGCGGGAGTCCCCCTCGAGACCACCACTCAGGAGAAGGCCACCCGGGAGGACTACCTTTCCTACCTGCGAATGGTCGTTGGTCTGTTCCGGCTTCCCGTGCGGACCTTCGAGTCGGTGGAGTCGGTGACGCCCGCGGATGATCCTGCCGGCTTCACGGTCGAGACTCGAACTCGAAGCGGACTTTCACGTCGGATCCAGGCCCGACGAATCGTGATGGCGATCGGCGGAACCGCGCGGCATCGACGACTGGAGATCCCCGGAGAGGATCTTCCGCACGTGCGACACGAAGTCGGAGAACCCCACTGGGGCCACGGCCGCCGCGTGCTGGTGGTCGGCGGCCGTAACTCCGCCGCGGATTCCGCGATCCGACTCTGGCGGGCGGGCGCCAAGGTGACCATCTCGTACCGGGGCCCCGAAGTCCACCCCCGCATCAAGTACTGGCTTCGTCCGGAACTCGCATCATGCGTCCGCAGCGGCTTGATCGAAGCGAAGTTTGGAACCGTGCCCACGGAGATCACCGCACACGGCGCCGTGCTGGAGCACATCGAACGGGGGGACCGCGAGGAGGTGCTCGCGGACGACATCCTGATGCAGATCGGCTACGAAGCCGACGGGTCACTCTTCGAGGCGATCGGCTGCCGCATGGACGGGGAGGCGATGGCCGTGGTTCACGATGAAGAAACGATGGAGACCTCGGTCCCCGGTATTCACGTCGCGGGAACCGCGGTCGCCGGAACCCAGGGAAGATTCGAGGTCTATATCGAGAATTCGCACATCCACGCGATCAGGATCGCGGCCGCGATGTCCGGGGAATCACCCCCGGCCACGCCGGTGCTTCCAGAACTTCCGGAATCCTGACTCGATCAGCGGAATTCAGGAGTCCCGGTCGCCCCGGGCCTTCCGCAGCTTCTTGCCCAGTCGCTTGAGACGTCGGCGACGACGCCAGCTGTTGATGATCAGACCGAACGCCAGAGTGGCACTGGCGAGGAAGCCGGCCATTCCCAGGTACCAGGTCAATCCGTTGCCGCCGCTCGCCAGCACCAGGATGCTGCTGGCCATCACCAGGGATGCGATGAGCACCGCGTACCCCAGTCGCTCCGAGGCATCCTCGACACTCGACACCAGGTCCTCCATCGAGACCAGATCCAGTTGGATGCGAAGCCGGTTCTTTCGGGCTCGTCGGAGCAGCGAGGAGAGTTCGGAGGGCAGCACCTCCCCGAAGCGCACCAGTTCCACCGCCGCCTCCCGCACACGACGAGCGATCGCCCGCGGGCTGAAGCGGGCCTTGAGAAGCCTCTCGATGTAGGGCTGAGTGAAGGAGACCAGATCGAATCCGGGATCGACCGAGGTCGCGACACCCTCGATCGTGCTCATCGCCTTGATGAGCAGCACGATGTCCGCCGGACAGCGAAGATCGTGCCGACGGAGCATTTGAAAGAACTCGTCGAGCACCCCGCCGAGGTCGATCCGGTCCAGCGGCACGCCGACGAATCGGGACACCAGGCGCTGCACATCGGACCGGGCGGCCTTGAGATCGATGTCGTCCACATCACTGTCGGCGACCGCGATCGCGGCCCGCATCACCATCTCGGAATCATTGCGAACCACCCCGTAGACGATCTCCGCGAGGTGAAGCCGGGTCATCTCGTCGACGAAACCAGTCATCCCGCAGTCGATGAAGGTGATGGAGCCGTCATCGTGAATGAACATGTTGCCGGGATGCGGATCGGCGTGGAAGAAACCCACCTCCAGCGTCTGATGGAACACCGCCCGCGCGCCGTTCTCCACGATCGCTCGCCGAACCTCGGGCGTGAGTTCCTCGACCTCGACACCCGCCAGGAGTCGACCGGAGGCCATGTCTTCGCACAGACAATCTCGCGTGGTGGCCTCCCAGTGGATCTCGG
>CAJWFU010000100.1:0-7259 GCA_913031315.1 uncultured Phycisphaerae bacterium
CAACGACGTGTCGCGACTTGCGGCCAGGCTCGAGGGTGGCAGGGCAGGGGACACCGTGACCAGTCGCCTGCGCAAGGTCGGCTTGCCACCGGTCTCGATCGCGGTGTTGAGAGAGGGCGTGCGGCCCCTGCCTCGGGATCCGTTCGCGCTGGCGGAAGCCATCAAGGCGGTTCCGATCATGCTCACGGGAACGGGTGGCATGGCCCGCGCCATCTCGTCCGCAGGCGGGGTGCGTGCCGAGGCGATCGATTCGGCCCTCATGCTCCGTGCGAAGCCGGGATGTTTCGTGGCGGGAGAAATGCTCGACTGGGAGGCGCCGACCGGCGGATACCTGCTTCAGGCGTGTTTCGCCTCCGGTCGGGCCGCCGCCAAGGGGGCGCTGGATTGGTTGGCTGGGCCGGAGTCCTCGTGATCCGGGGAAACGCCCGACGGCGCCCTGATTGGTGATGCCAGAGACCGGCCGTACCCGAGCATTCCGAGAACACCGAATCTCACGCTTTCGGCGCTCCGTCCGCCCGGTTCAGTTTCCGGCCGATCGGACGGCGTACCAGGTCCAGGTGGCCGCAACGACGTCGACCGCGGCGATCAGGATCAGGCCCGGCCCCATCTCGCCCAGCAGCACGATCACGATCATGAACGTCGCCGCGTAATAGCGGGTCGCGACGGTCCACGGATAGAACCGGTCCAGTCCGGCGCGTGCCACCATGATGTAGTAGGCGCCGAGAATGGAGGCGAGCATTCCGACGAAGCGGACCCAGATGCCATCGCCGGCGGAGAGCCCGAAGAGGTCGAGGACGAACTTCGGAGCGAACATGAAGCCGCCGCCGACCGCGAAGATCATGTAGAGCCCGAAGACGAACAGACTGATCGCGGCTCCATTCATCTTTCCGTCCAGCTCCGATGCCTGCTGCTCGGTCTCGTGCATCACGTGTCCCTCCAGGGGTTCCAGTCGTCGGCCACCGGAACGATGCCCTTGTCCTTGGCGTAACGCTCGTAGATGGCGATCATCTTCTCGAGCCGCTCCGGCTGGTCGCCCTCGAGGGGACGGGTCTCGCCGGGATCGTTCTTGATGTCGTAGAGGTGCCACCTGCCATCGCCGTACATGCCGGGGCGCACCCGCATGGCCTTGTAGTCGCCGGCCACGACGTAGCTGTTGCCGAACAGTTCGAAGGCCACCCATTCCTCTTCCGTTCGTGGACTCGGTTCTTCGCCTGCGAGGAAGGGGCGGAGGGAGATTCCGGACGGCGGGGTGATCGTGCGACCCTTGAACTCGGTCTTCGGGTGATCGACTCCGGCATAGTCGAGGATGGTCATCGGCAGTTCCTTGACGAAGGCGTACTCGTTGGTCATCTCGCCCGACCGATCGAATGTCGTGTCCTTCGGCGGCACCACGATGAGCGGTACGCGGATGCCGCCCTCGCCGATGAACCACTTCCACCACTGCAGGCTCCCGTTGGCGGCGCCCGCCCAGTCGGTCCCGAGGAAGACCATGCTGTTGCCGCGGCCGATGTCCTCGAACTTCTGACTGAACGTGGCCCGTGCCCACTTGGTGAAGGCGGCGTTGCTCAGATCGCCGCGGAAATCCGTTCCCTCGGGCCCGTTGTCCGGCGTGTAGATGATGAGCGTGTCGTCGAGCTCCCCGGTCTCCTTCAAGTAGTTGAGGAGCATGCCGATGTGGTAGTCCTGCGACTCCATCATGGCCGAGTAGGTCGCCATGGTCCGCGCCTGCAGGCGCTTCTCCTCGTCATCCATTTCCGACCAGGCGCGGAGAAGCGGATTCGACGTCCGCTCCGGGTAGGGTGCGTCCTGCGGAATGATGCCCAGCTTCTTCTGCGCTTCGAAGCGGGTCCGATGAAGACCCTCGAAGCCGAGTTCGAGGTAGCGCTCGTAGTACTTGTCGATCAGGAAGTCAGGCGCCTGAAGCGGGACGTGCGCCGTGGTGTAGGCCACGAAGGCGAAGAACGGCTTCCCGGACTCCCGCCCTTCCTCGAGATACTCCATCATCTTGGAGGTCCAGAGATCATCCGAGTAGATGCCGATCGGACGTTTCACCAGCGTCCCGTCCTCGTGATAGGGCTCTTGCGGGATTTCACCTTTCTCAATCTTCGCCATCACTTCCGGATCGCGGCTGTTGATGTGGAAGGGGTCTTGATTCCAATGGTTCGCGCCCCCGGTGTAGATCCCGTAGCTGCGATCGAAGCCCCACTTCTCCGGGCCCTCGCCTCCGTGGCCGGGTCCACCCAGGTGCCACTTGCCCACGGTGTAGGTGCGATAGCCGGCGTCCTGGAGGATCTCGGCGATCGTCGCCGTGGTGCGGGTGAGATGTGCTTCGTAGCCCGGTTTGCCTTCGGCCGGCGGATAGATGGCGTAATCGAACGCGGCCAGCCCGACCTCGATCGGATCGTTTCCGGTCAGCATCATGGAGCGCGACACCGAGCAGACCGGTGACGCATGGAAGTTGGTGAAGAACGTACCTCGCTTCGCCAGGCGGTCGAGGTTGGGGGTTCGCGTCACCGAGCCACTGATTCCGAGATCGCCGAAGCCGATGTCGTCACCGACGATGAACAGGATGTTTGGTCTTTTCGATTCGGTTTGCGCCTCGGCGCCGCTTGCCGGCAAGAGCGTCATGCAGACCAGGAGAACGGGGAGGAGTTCTTTCATTGGTCGTACTTTCTTCGAAGGTTCATCGCTCGCTCCAGTCGGGGACTCGCATCTTCGTCCGGAAGGGCGAGCGTGGGAATTTGGAATCGGCGGTGCCAGACCACGGTGGGTCTTGGTGGTGTGTCGGGCCCCGTGATATCGCATCATAGCCCGGACTTTTGAAGTCCCGTCGGGCCGACAACCCGGCGTCTCCGAACCTTCCTGCGGTCGAATTCGGCGCGTCTCGATTTCTTGACCGATGTTTCGTGTCTCGGATGAGGGCGACGCTCCACCATCCGAGATCGTCCCCAATCGAAATTTCGGGTCAGATTCGTTCCTCCGGGATTCTTCGCGAGTGTCGGCGGGTTCCACGAGCACCGCCCGGTCTTCGTCGTCTCGAACAGGCAATGGTCCCATGAGTGCGAGCATCGTCGAACACCCCCCGTTCGTGGGCGCCATCCTCGACATGCCGACGGCTGGCGATCGGACCGCGAGTACGAGCCCCGCCTCCGTCGGTGTCCGGCCTCGGGTGAGGCGGCCCACGAGCGGCCGGGATTCCGATCCGTTCGCATGAGCAGACGCTCGGGGTCCTCGATCCGACGTTCGCGAATCGCGTCGGCGACCGAATGTCCGGAGGTTCCGGATGAGCGGGGGGGCTGCTTGTCAAATGAGGTAGCCTCGGCTACATTGAAGACGTAGCCGTTGCTACGTGTCAACGGACTCTCCTCGTCGATCATTCCTCCTGCATCTGGACACTCATGCGTCACGCTTCCGGCCCGCCGATCCTGGTTCTCCTCCCCGTTCTTCTTCCCGTCACCTTTTCGACCGCCTCCGACACGAACATGAGAAGCGATGATGAAGTCACGGCCGCTCCGGCCGAGGCGGTGCTGCCCGAGGTTTCAGACAAGAGCGGGTACTCGCTCTTCAACCCGACGCCTCGGGACCTCTGGCGTCCCTTGAGCGCGGATCGGCCCGACTTCACGGAAAGCCCGATCACGGTCGATGCCGGTGCGGTGCAGGTCGAACTCAGTTTCATCGATTACGCCCGAGATGGTGACCGGAACGCGTTGTCGGTGGCCCCGGCCAATCTCAAGGTCGGTCTTTTGAACGACGTGGATCTCCAGTTCGTCTTCGACCCCTATGTCGCGTCCGACGACGGCATGTCCACCAGCCGGGGATTCGGAGACCTGCAGTTCCGCCTGAAGATCAACCTCTGGGGAAACGATGGGGGCGAGACTGCGTTCGCCTTCATGCCCTTCATCACGATCCCGACCGGAGCGGACGGAATCAGCAGTGATCACGTCGAGGGTGGATTGATCTTCCCCTTCGCCATGGACCTGACCGATTGCGTCGGCCTGGGCTTGATGGGTGAGACCGACTTCGTGTTCGATGAAGAGGACGATGGTTACGACGTCGATTTCGTCGGAACGGGAGTGCTTGGACTGGAGGTGTCCGAACAACTCGGCCTGTACGTCGAAGGCATCGGGATCGCGAGCACTGATTCAGACGTCGAGTTTCGAGGGATTCTCGGGGCCGGGGTCACGTATTCGATCACCGATGACGTGGTGCTCGACGCGGGCGTGAACCTCGGCCTGGTGGGAGAGGGCGACGACGTCAACATCTTCACGGGCATCACGGTCCGATTCTGAATCCTCGCAGGTCATCCTGCATGCGATCTGCGATACTTCGCCGATGCTCTGCCGTCGCTGTCACTACTCATTGCTCGGACTTGCTGCAGGCTCGTGCCCGGAGTGCGGCCACCCGTTCGATCCCGCGGATCCTCGGACGTTCGTGACGGATCTTCTCGATCAGTTGCGGGGTCGACTGTTCATGGTCGGGGGGGGGCTGGTGGTGGCGCTCGCATGCATCGCCCTCTACTGCTTCCTCTCGTACCAGACGGGGCTGGTGCTGATCGTCATGGCAGGCACGGCAGGATTGTTCGGATTCTTCCTCGGGGTCGGCCTTCGTCGGACTCCCCCCTCGATCCCGCTCACCATCCTCGCAGTCTCGCCATCGGTCGTCATGGTCGGCCTGTTCTACTCGTTGGCCGTGCACATGAGGACGATTTTCAACGGATGGCCCGGCCGCATCGGAACCGGCGGTTTTCCCCCGGCACTGGAAACGCATGCGTCGATCGCTTATGGGTACTTCGGCGGGATGATTCTGGTTTTCTTCGCTGGATGGCCGATCGGATTCCTCTCGTGCCTCTTGGTTCGTCGCTGGAATTCCGGTCTCTTCTATCTCGGGGTGACGGCGATCTCCTTCGCGCTTGGAACCGGGGTGATGGCCCTTGCTCCGTCAGGGTTCCTGGACTGGTGGTGGGATTGAGCGGGAGCCATCCGAATCCGAACACGTCGCGGCCCCGTGATCATTCGGCGATCCCGATGACCCCGAGTCGGGCGAGTCGGCGGCTGCAGGGCGGGCCGGCGGGATTCCTGTCGACGTGGGTCAGGAAGAGTTCTCGACCTTGTGGCGAGATTGGTGACCTCGGCGCATGTACGTCTCGCCCGCGAGGTGATTCACCGCGGCGACTCGACTGAAGACCCGTTCGTCGACTCGGCGGCCCGTGCTTTCGTGAGACCCGTGCTTTCGTGAGACCCGTGCTTTCGTGAGACCCGTGCTTTCGTGAGAATGGTGGCCGGGAGATTCCTCTCCGGCTCGGGAGTCGGCGTCAGGGAGGACGAACTCGGCGCGCCGCGGGCGAACCTCAGGATCTCGACCGTTTCTTGAGACCGAGCAGCACCTCGGCTCGATCACCGAGCGGTCTGGCGGACCAGGTCTCGTCGGTGTGTTCCGCGAGATGCTTCACCACCATCGCGTAGACCGACTCGCGATCGTGGCTGGTGTCGATGTCGATGCACCGTCCGCGGTCCTTGAAGAGCTCGACCGTGGGGAGAGTCACCGCCTTGAAGGTGTCGAACCGCTGCTTCAGGCTCTCGACGTTGTCGTCGCTGCGTCCCGAGTACTTGGCCCGTCCCAGAATGCGCTGCTCCAGCACCGGATACGGGCATTCGAAGTAGAGCATCTTGGGCAGTTCGGCCTCGTGTCCGAAGATCTCGTGCCACGCTTCGAGATTGCCGAGGGACCGCGGGAAGCCGTCGAGCAGGAAGTTGTTCCGCCCGGTGGTCCGGGTCACGGTGTCCATGGCCTTCTTGAGCAGCGTGACCACGATGTCGTCCGGAACGAGGTTCCCAGGCGTGATGAATCCATCGATGGTCTCGGCCAGTTCGCCGCCACGATCCAATTCGGCTCGCAGGAGATCCCCGGTCGAGAGGTGGGTCCAGCCCAGTTGGGCCTCCGCGAGTTCGCACATGGTTCCCTTGCCGGCGCCGGGGCCGCCGAGCACGAAGACCACGTTGGGTTCGGGGCAGGGGAGTCGAGGATCGCAGTGATGGACCACGACGTTCGGTGCCGGGGCGACGCCCTTCTTGTAGACGTGCCATTCGCGGTCGGTCGGGGGCATGTCCTCCTCGCTCGTGATGTCGTAGGCGAGGTGACCGTCGAGGCGGGCGATCCTCCAGGATCGATAGCTGTTGGAGTAGGACAGGGAGGGGCTTCGCTCGCCCCGTCCGTCGGCTCGATCCCAGGCCATCTTTCCATTCCAGTACCCGGGGCTCGACGTGGTGCCCGACTCGCTCTCGGCCGGTGGGGCCGCGGAGGGCACGAAGAGGCCGTCGACGTCGGGGATGCCGGCTCCGGACAATTCGATGAAGAACGTATTCGTCGGGCGCTCGGGCATGGCTTCCTTCGCGGGATGGGCGAAACGGCTTGCGATCATGATCGCTCGATCCAGGAGTGGCCGCGGCGAACGGGGATTGTAGCGGGCGGGACGGGGCGGTTGCCCCATCATCCGTCTTCTTGACCATCCCTGCGATCTTTGGCAACTCGAGGCCTTGTTCTGCAGCACATGCCATCATCACCTTGAGGACCTCGTCGCCGGTCGGTGCGCGGAATGCGGGGTGCGGTTCGATCCGTCGGATCCACGGACCCGTCTCCGGAGTCCCCACTCCTGGCACCGCGAGCCGACGATCGGCGTCGTGCACGCGATGGCGACGATCTTCGTCGGGATCCTCGCCCTCTGGGCGGGACTTCTGCTGGGAAGCGACCTGTATTTCATGGTCTGGCAGGCCATGCCCAATCCGCCGGACCAGGCCTACTCGGATTCGGGACCGTCGTTGCTCGTGATCGCCGGCTGGATCCCCGGAACGGTCGGGGTCAGCTCCTCTTCCTTCCATGCTGGTTCGTCACCACGATCGTCCGCCGCCGTCGCCGCCGTCCGAGCGAGGGGCTCGTGGAACGAACTCCGCCCTTGACGCCTTCCATCGACACGCCCCGGGGAGAATGAACCCGGGCTTCGAATCCGCGGACTGGAACACCACGAGTCTTCGATCCGCGGTCATTCCGCATTCACCTCGACGAGACCCTCTCCGCCGGGGCTGGAGTGCGTGCCCGACTCACACTCGGCCGGAGGTCGTCCAGGCCACGGAGTTCGCGGTGCTCTTCCGCATTCCGGATGTCCGTGATCAGTCCGGGGATGTCCAGCTTCTGGAGTTTCTCTGGATTCCATTTTCGCTCCACGAGCTCGGCCTGGAGGGCTCGCAGCCGGGGGATCTCCGATC
>CAJWFU010000101.1:0-7236 GCA_913031315.1 uncultured Phycisphaerae bacterium
ACTCGGGGTGGCGAGCTTACTGGTTCCCCGGGACACTCCGGGGCTGTCGTGTTCCGCCCCGCTGGACAAGATGGGATTGAGAACGGCCCAGACCGGCACGGTCACGATGGACGGTTGCCGCATTCCCGGAAATGCGATCCTGGCTCGTCCTGGAGACGGTTCGGCCTGCTTCAATTGTTCCATGGAATGGGAGCGAGGAGCGATCCTCGCCATGCATGTCGGTCGAATGGAGCGGCAGCTCGGTGAAGCGGTTGGATTCGTGAAGACCCGGCATCAGTTCGGCCAGCCGATCGGCAGTTATCAATCGGTTGCGAATCGAATCGTCGACATGAAGCTGAGGATCGAGACCTCTCGTCCGCTCGTTCACCGGATCGGCCGTCTGAAGGATGATGGGCGCCAGGCGATGCTCGAGGCGGCGATCGCCAAACTGCATGTGAGTGAGGCTGCGGTCCAGTCGTCTCTCGATGCGGTGCAGATCATGGGCAGCCGTGGGTATCTCAGGGAAGGGGTCGTGGAGCGTGATCTTCGAGACGCCCTCGGGGCCCGGATCTACTCCGGGACCAACGAGATGCAGCGGGTGATGATCGCCCGGTTGCTTGGGCTGCCGTCGTCCCTTCCTTCCCGTCCACCCGGCAACGACGCTGGATGAATCAATCTTCCGAATCCCCAGGCCGGACGTGGCTCGGCCTTCCTCGGCCGATGAGGTTCCTGCTCCTGCTCGGTCAGTTGCTGGGACTGTTCGCGGTCTTTCATCTCTACAAACTCGAGTCGCCTCTGTTCATGCGGCTGGTGTTCCTGTGCGTGATCGGTTTCGTGGTCACCTACTGGATTCCCGTTGACTGGCGTTATCGATTCTTCGTCGGTTTCAGCACGGTTGGTTTCGGGGTTCTTCTGGGGCCGTTGGTGGCGGGGCTGGTGATCGGAACCGGACTCCTCTTCTTTGCGATCGTGAGGAGCGGTCTTCCCTGGTGGGCTCGACTGCTCGGGGTCGGATTGGTCGGGGCGGCCTGCACGATCGGTCGAACGACCGGCTTTCCGGGGGTGCCTCCGGTGTTCTGGCCGATCCTCGGTTCGCTCTTCATGTTCCGGCTGATCGTCTATCTCTACGACGTTCGGTATGCGAAGGAACCCCCGAGGCTCATCGATTTTCTCGGGTACTTCCTGCTTCTACCCAACTGCTACTTCCTGCTCTTCCCGGTCGTGGATCACGCCACGTTCCTGGTCTGCCGCGGGCGTCGGCCTCTCGACGAGGTGGCGCAGGTGGGTATTCGATGCATCGCGCGAGGGACCATTCAGCTGCTCCTCTATCGCTTCATCGATGCCTGGCGTCCGGATCCGTTGATGGCCGACACCGTGGGCTCGGTCGTCGCCTACATGGTGATGACGTATCTCCTCTATCTCAGGTTGTCCGGGCAGTTCCACGTCGCCATCGGCCTTCTGCACCTGTTCGGGTTCGATCTTCCCGAGACCCATCGGCGCTACCTGCTTGCGTCGAGCATCGCGGACTTCTGGAGGCGGATCAACATCTATTGGAAGGACTTCATCGTGAAGATCTTCTATCTCCCGGTCTTCTTTCGCCTGCGTCGAAGCGGGGAGCTTCGAGCCGCGGCGATCGCGACGGTCGTGGCGTTCGTGGCCACCTGGATCCTGCATTCCTGGCAGTGGTACTGGCTGCTTGGCACCCCGTTGCTGACCTGGCCGGACACGATCTTCTGGGCGGTCCTGGGGGGGTTGATGGTCTTTTCGACGGTGCAGGAGGTCAAGCGTGGGGGGCGTCCGCCGGTGAGGTCACGAATGGGACAGGCCTTCGCCGTGGCCAGGACCTTCTCGCTCATCGTGGTGCTCTGGTCGCTCTGGCAGGCCTCGAGCCTGGAAGCCTGGTGGCAACTGGTGTCCATGCGAGGTGGATCATGAATCGTCCCGAGATCGAATCTCCGGCCGCGTCCTTCGCCTGGTCCACCCTCAGCATCGTGGGGCTGTTGGCGGGGGTCGGTGTGTCATTGGTTCCCGGGCTCTCGGGGATCTGGGACATCGGAGGCGGGGCCTTCGAACAGCGAGCCTTGCAAGATGCTCGAAACGACGGCTACTACGAGGAGTTGCTGGATGCCACCGAGGCACGAGGGGCGGGTGGGTGGTTGAAGGGGCCGTCCGAGATCGCGCCTCTGGACTGGGTTCGACTTGATGAGACCGATGGGGTCGTCTGGGACGATCCGTTTCAGCGTTTCCGTCTTCGCCCGGGTGCGGACTTCGACTACAAGGGCGCACCGTTGGGTGTGAATGCACTGGGCCTGCGTGATCGAGAGGCCTCCCTTGGAAAAGGCGATGGCGTTCGGCGGGTGGCGATGGTCGGTGCCTCGGTGCTCATGGGCAGCGGGGTGGCGGTGGGAGAGACCTTCGAGAACCGTTTCGAGGATGCGGTGTCACTGGGCGCGCTCGGGGATCGCGGGCCGGTGGAATTCCTGAACTTCGGAGTGGCGGGCTATCGGCTCGATCAGCTGGCCGACGTCGTGGTGGAGAGGATCGGGGCGTTCGATCCTGATGCGGTACTGCTCGTCATCAACGATCTCGCCTTGAATCCGAACTGGTCTCGCCACGTCGCCAGGCTGGTATCCGAAGGTCGTGATCTCCGCTATGAATATCTTCGTGAGGTGGTGGCCTCGGCCGGGATCGATGCCGACGACGATCCGAGGTTGATGGCCTCTCGGCTCGCCCCCCATCGAGACCGGGTGTTGCGGGGGGGGCTCCTCGTCGCCCGGGAGTGGTGTGAAGCCCGGGGCATTCCCCTCGTGCTTCTGGTGCTGGCTCAGCCGTCCACGACTTCCACTTTTGCCAGGCGAGTGGAAAGCATCGGCCCCCTGATGCAGGACCTCGGCCTTCATGCCCTGAACATCACCGATGCCTACGGGGAGCATCCGGATATCGAAGCCCTTTGGCTGCGACCATGGGACCGGCACCCCACCAGCGAGGGCCATGCCCTTCTGGCGGAGGGGCTGGTGCAGAAGCTGCAGTCGGATCCCGAACTGGCCGATCTCATTCTGGGGCCCGTTCGTGGGTTTCCCAATGGAGAAGACGATGAATGACCAGATCAGAGATGCGGTTCGTGCCTACCTGCTGGAGGACGTGCTGGCGGGCGAGGATCCATCGAACCTGACCGACGGCCTGCCGCTTCGGACCAGTGGGATCATCGATTCGATGGGCGTGATCCGTCTGACAAGCTTTCTCGAGGCGCGATTCGGCATTCGCGTGGAAGCGCACGAGACTGGTGTGGAGAACACGGACACCGTGAACGCGATCGTCGCCTTCGTCGATTCGAAACTGGCCTGAACGATGTCGAGCACTCTGGTGGCGATGGTCGATGCCTCGATGCGGATCCATCCGGACCGGGTGGCGGTCGTCGACGTGGATGGCGATTCCACCACGCATGCCCAACTCGCCCGACAGGCGGACGGATTCGCGGCGGCGCTTCTGGCCGCCGGAGTGAGGCGTGGTGACCGGGTGGGGGTCTGTCGGCGGAAGTCCGCAGGAACCGTGGCCGGGCTCCTGGGAATCATGCGAATCGGGGCAGCCTATGTCCCGGTCGATCCGTCTTCGCCCCCGCAGCGAAACCGAACGATCTTCGAGGACTGCGGCGTCACCGCCATCCTCGTGGACGACGAAGGATCATCAGAGGTGTCGGGCTCGGTCCCCCTGATCGTCGGGGACGTGCCGCCGGCAGTCGAGGCTCCACCGGTGGATGGGCCGGAGCCGGACGATCTTGCCTACATCCTCTACACCTCGGGTTCCACCGGACGTCCCAAAGGCGTCTGTCTGGAGCACCGCAACGCGACGAGTTTCGTGGACTGGTGCATCCGGACCTTCGGCGCTTCGTACGAGGATCGCTGCTCCAGTCACGCACCGTTCCATTTCGATCTGTCGATCCTCGACCTCTGGATGCCCCTGTCCGTGGGAGGAGCGGTGGTGCTGGTCGAAGAGGGGTTGGCCAGGGATCCCCGTCGTCTTCCCGGGTTCATCGCGGATCGTGGGATCACCAACTGGTACTCGGTCCCCTCGATCCTCTCCCTGATGGCCGAGCATGGTCGTCTCCAGGAACACGACCATGGTTCGTTGCGAGTGGTCTGTTTCGCGGGCGAGGTCTTTCCGATTTCCGGCCTTCGATCACTCCGATCCAGTTGGGGGGGGGCGGAGTTCTGGAACCTCTATGGACCGACCGAGACCAACGTGTGCACCGCGCATCGTATTCCCGATCTGATCGAGCCCGATCGCATCGATCCCTATCCGATCGGCCGGCCTTGTGATCACTGCGAAGTTCGGATCGTGGATGAACGGGGCTTGAATGTGGAGCCCGGGTCCCTGGGACGGATCGTGTGCCGTGGAGGCCCCGTGATGCGAGGCTACTGGGGCCGCCGGGCCGAGGACACCGCGGCCTTCCTTCACCTCGATGGCGATCGCTGGTACGACACCGGCGACCTCGGGGCATCGAATGAAGAAGGCGAGATCGTCTTTCACGGTCGTCGCGACCGAATGGTCAAGCGGCACGGCTATCGAATCGAACTCGGGGAGATCGAGGCGGGACTCGATCATGCGGACTTCCTGTCGGAATCGGCGGTGGTCTGTGTGGACGAACGAGGATCGATCGGCATTCACGCGATCGTGGCGCCGGTGGCGGGGGAGAAGGCCTCGGTGATTCGGCTCCGGACTCACTGCGCCTCGGCCCTCCCCGCATACATGGTTCCCGATCGATTCCACGTGGTCGACTCGCTTCCGCGAACCCGGACTGGGAAGGTGGATCTTGAACGGCTACGATCGGAGGTGGTCGATCAAAAGGAAGCTAATGGCTGAAGAGCCACGACTGGAGGCCGATTCGTCCTGGACTTGGAGATCATGAGGAACAAGAACCCCCGACTTCGATTTCTCCGGATTCCCGGCGCCATGGCGTTCGGTTTGTTCTTCATGGTCGTTCAAGGTTGTGAAGAGAAGAGCGAGCAGATTCGCCGTCTGGGTGGCAGGGATGTCCGGGTGTTCGCTGAATCGGCATCGCAGCGCGGCGTTGAATTCGTCCTTGATTCCGGGGATGACGGCGGAGCCAAATTGTTCCCCGAGATCATGCCCGGTGGCATCGCGCTGGTGGATGTGGATGGAGATGACGATCTGGACATCTATTTCGTGCAGTTCGGACCTGTCGATCCGGCTCGTGATGATGGTGACCGGACGAACCGGCTGTTCTTGAATCGTGGTGACGGTCACTTCGAGGACGTGACGGCGGATTCCGGAGCGGGCGACACCGGCAACGGTTGCGGAGTGACCACTGGTGACTACGACGGGGACGGTGATGTCGATCTCTACGTCACCAATCTCGGCCGCAACACGCTTTTGCAGAACGACGGCAAAGGAAGGTTCACCGATGTGACGGAGAAATCAGGAGTCGGTGACGATGGCTGGGGCGCGTCTGCGGCCTTTCTGGATCACGATCAGGATGGAGATCTGGATCTCTTCGTCGTGAACTACATCGACTGGGCCGAGGAGACGGAGCGGAAGTGCACCGATCATCGAGGGAACGACGACTACTGCGCCCCGAAGTCCTACGACGCTCGCACCCCTGACATCCTTTACCGAAATCAGGGCGATGGGACGTTCGTCGACGTGAGCTCGGAAGCGGGGATCGACGTGGTGGCCGGGAACGGCCTGGGGCTGGTCTGGGGCGATTTCGACGACGACGGGTCGATGGACATCTTCGTCGCCAACGACGGCAATCCCAATCATCTCTTTCTCGGCCGGGAAGACGGTGTTTTCGAGGAGGCTTCACGGTCCCTCGGGGTCCATCTCGCTGGGGATGGAAACACTCGAGCCGGAATGGGGGTGGCCACCGGTGATCCTGACGAAGACGGCGATCTCGACATCATCGTCGTGAACCTGCTCCATCAGTTCGACACCTTCTTCAGAAACGAAGATGGTTTCTTCATCGACGACACCGCCTCCACCGGTTTGGCGGCGGTGACCCGGAGAACCACCCGATTCGGGGTGGGTTTCGTGGATGTCGACAACGACTCGGTGCTCGATCTCTACGAGGCATGCGGGCGGGTCCTGGTCCGAAAGGATGCTCCTGAAAAGGGTGATCCCTTTGCGGAAAGAAACCATCTGCTCCTGGGCGATTCAAAGGGGCGATATTCCAAGTTGAAGCCGAAGAACGCCTGGGGCGACGGCCTTGTGCATACCAGCCGCGGCGCCGCCTTCGGAGATCTTGATGGAGATGGTGGCGTGGACATGGTGATATCCAATCGGGATGCGCCTGCCTACCTCAAGATGAACGTGGCGCCTCGCGGTGAGTGGTGCGGAGTCCGAGTGCTTGACGATGCGGGTGCCCCGGCCCTGGGTGCCGTGGTCACGGGGCGAGTCGGCGATCGGAAGCTTCGAAGGGACATCCAGGTTGCATACAGTTATCTCTGCGCCAATGAACCGGTCGCTCGTTTCGGTCTGGGAGAGCAGCGGATTCTCGGTGAAGTCGAGGTCCGATGGCCTGACGGCAGAGTTCGGAAGGTCGGTGATCTGGATGCCGGCCGGATACACGTCATCCTTCCGCCGGCGCCGCGGCCGGGAGAACCGGTCGGGTGAGCAACATGGATCGCATGGTCGAGAAACTCACGTCTCGGCATCGTTCGATTTTGGCCGCCCATCTCGATAGCGTCCGGAACACGGCCGGTCGCTTGTCGGCGTCACCTGGAGCCCGCGATGATCCGTTCCGTCCTCATGTCCGCTCTCCTCGCCGCCGGCCTGGTCGGTTCCGCCACCGCCGAGAAGATCACCGTCTGTGCCGAGGGATGTGACTACACGAGCATCAACGAGGCCATCGACGCGGCCAGCGACCGAGACGTCATTCAGCTTGCGGCAGAGACGTACCGCGAAGGCGAGCAGATCAACACCGACGGCAAAGCGGTCACGATACGGGGCGCCCTCGACGAGATGGGGGAGATCGCGACTGTTCTGGACGGAAGGAGTTCGCACCGGGTGCTGATCTGCGAGAACGGCGAAGAATCAGGGACCCTCTTCGCCGATCTGATGATCCAGAATGGACAGAGCGCGACCGGGAGTGGGATGTACAACGAAGCCAGCAGCCCGACTCTGGTGAACTGTACGTTCAGAAGCAACTCGGCGGTCGACCATGGTGGTGGGATGTCCAACGCCGGCGGCAGCCCGATGCTGACCGACTGCACGTTCATGAACAACTCGTCCATCTTCAGC
>CAJWFU010000102.1:0-7227 GCA_913031315.1 uncultured Phycisphaerae bacterium
GGAACCAACTCTCATTCGAATTCTCCTGTAGATGGGCGGCTCCGGGAAGGGCTCGCTTCGTTGTGCGGACTCTTTCGTGAGGCCACGGGGAACAAGATGAACCTGACTACATACGGGCCCGCCGGAACTCGCGGAAACGGGTTCTCGATCGAGCTATCGGTGAGATTATCACGACGGAAAAATTTTTCAACGTTGTCGGGGACGTTTTTGGGGTGTTCGGGCACCAGTCGATTCAGAGAAAGAGGGCCCTCGTACCTGCAGGAACGAGGGCCCTCGATGCTTTGACGATGATGGCGATGGCAGGCCCGCGGTGGAGCGGTCGAAGAAGGCGTGCCGACGGCCGATCAGAATTCCTTCTCGCGGTGCTGCATCTGGGCCTTCAGGCGGGCCAGAATCGAGGAGTGCATCTGGCTGACCCGGCTCTCGGAGAGATCCAGCGTGAGACCGATCTCCTTCATGGTCATCTCCTCGTAGTAGTAGAGGATGACGATCAGCCGTTCGGCCCGGGAAAGACCTTTGGTGAGCAGCGACTGGAGATCCTGTCGCTGGACGGCGGTCAGGGGGTTCTCCTGACGGGTGTCCTTGACCACGTCGATCTCGCGGACATCCTTGTTGCCATCGGTCTCGAACCACTTCCGGTTGAGGCTGACCTGGGTCACCGGTCGAGAGTCGCGCTTCAGCTTGCGATAGTCATCGGAAGAGAGCTGGAGACGGTCTGCGATGTCATCATCGCTCGCGGCCTGCCCGGTCTCCATTTCGATCTGCTTGCGAGTCGTCTCGAACTTCGCGGTTCGAGATCGGACCAGACGCGGGACCCAGTCCATGGCACGAAGCTCATCGAAGATCGCGCCTCGAATTCGCTGGGTGCAATAGGTCTCGAACTTCACGTTCCGGCCCGGGTCGTAGGCGTTGATCGCATCCATGAGCCCGAAGGAACCCGCGGACATCAGATCATTGGTGTCGACTTCCGAAGGAAGCCGCATCGCCATCCGTTCGGCGGTGAACCGAACCAGATCAAAATACTTCTCGACCAGGAAATTACGAACGTCGAGGGTGGCCTCTTCGCGGTACATCGACCAGATCTCTTCGATCGGAATATCCGAAAGAGCCTTGTCCTTGGCCTTCGTTCGAGACCCCTTGGTCCCGCTTCGACTGGCCGACCGCTCCCGTCGCGGGGCCTTGGCCGGCGCGTCGGACGAGGACTTGGCCTTCGACGATTTCTTCGCCGGTGCCTCAGCAACCAGTTCCTCGACTGTTTCTTCTTCAATTTCCAACACGGCGACTGCAGTCGCTGGCGCCTTGGCGCTTTTCTTGGTCGTCATCGGTCCGCTCCTTGACCTAGTGACCCGGATGCCGACCGACAATGCGATCGGCTCTGAGGAACGACGTCAACGCGACGCCGTTCGTTGTTGTTCACGCTTCTAAACAAGCCGAATCGTGAATCTCTTGGGCAAGCCGGAGCCTGCCCGAACAGCCATCGATCCTTGACAGCTGAAATCGAACCATACCATGATGTTTTCGGACCCGCCCGGCGCATCCGACGTCTACGACGTGTCCACCGATTACCAACATCACCCCGCAGAGCAGTGATCGTGACTGGCATCGTCATTTGAAAAGCTCCCGGGAGGTCAGGCTGCGGCCGACGCCGCATCGCCGTCGCCCACGAGACCTTCCGATTCGAGATCGGGTTCGTCGATGATTTCAACATCATCATCGGATTCTCCCGCTCGAACGCCGACCTGCGACATTTGCGCGGTCTCGGCATCTACCTGTTCCCGGAACAGCCGTTCCAGAACGAAACCGGCGGCGAGCCCGATCGGCCAGGCCACCAGCATCACCCACAAGGAACGCGCAAGAACCGCGCCTGCGGGATTCCCCACGGAAACGCCGACCAGCAACGACACCACGAACGCAATGACTCCAAAGGAGCAGGCGACGGGAATCGCGATCGAAATTCGCGGAGTTTGTTGAACCATGTGCAATGTTCATCGACCAGTCTCGCCATTGGACGCGAGTGCCGGCCGAAGAGGCGTCAGCCGCGTCCAAAGGTGTGAAGGAGTCCTGAAAGAAAACCTCGCCGGGGCGTTTCTCTCTCAACTCCAGTCGTTTCTTCCACCAATCCGGTGGCAATCCTGCGGATGGCGCGGGATGCGCGGGCGTCTGGAGACTGAAGAACCAGTGGGCGCCGTCGCTTCACCGCGTCGACCACCGCGAAATCAAACGGAATGATGCCCGCCAGGGGCATCGGTCGGCCCAGATGCCGCCTCGAGACCGCATCCATTCGCTTGTGAACCGCGTCGCCCTCTTCGCCGGACCCCGCCATGTTGACCACCAGTGAGAGTTCGAGGTCTCTCCTCGCAGCCAACATCGCCTTCCCGGCGGCATAGGCATCGGTCATCGCGGTCGGCTCGGGAGTGCAGGTCAGCAGTACCGAATCCGCGGCCGTCGCAAACGCGATGGCGTCCGCGGCGATACCCGCCCCCACATCGATGATGATGATGTCGACCACCTTCTCGAGGGCCGAAAGCTGGCTCACCAGGGAGGCTCGCTGGATTGAATTCAAGGCGGCCAGTTCGGCCACGCCACTGGCTCCCGGAACCAGACGAACCCCACCTCGACCTCGAGGCCCATGCCCGCCTCGAACTCCCGGCAGCGGGACCATGATCTCCGCCAGTCGTCGACGCCCGTGAACCACGTCCTCAAGGGTCGACCGGACGGACAGTCCGCAGAGCACATCGGCATTCGCACAACCAAGGTCGGCGTCGAACAACGCCACTCGATGTCCCGCTCGGGCCAACTCGATGGAGATGTTCAAGGAGATGTTCGACTTCCCCACCCCGCCCTTGCCACTCGCCACCGCCACCGCTCGGGCGAGCCGGACGTTGTCGGTCCGCGGCGCAGGCCGCGACGTCGAGGGAGCGAAGCTCACCCGGCCGCGTCGCTCCGAGGAAACGGCATCCGCAGGGGCCGGCCCCACACTGGCGCGGCGACCGGATTCGGGCGAGGGTCGATCGGTGACGAGATTGCGGAGAAATGATGCCTGATCCTTCACGACTTCACTGCTCCGCCGAGGACCATGCCTGCCAACCGAGTGCCCGTGGCCCGTTCCACATCGCTTGGTACTTCCTGACCCGTGGTGACCCAGCTGATCCGGCGACCGATCCGTCGAACCACGGACACCAGCATGCCGAAGGCGACGGCTTCATCGAGTTTGGTGAGCACCACCCGATCAGGCCCCAGAGCGGCGAAAGCCTCCGCTTCCCGGATCAACACACGCTCTGCGGCGGTGCCCGAGAGCACCAGATGGGTCTCGTGCGGACGAGCGGCATCCATGATGGCTCTCAACTCGGTCAGCGAGTCCGTGTCGTTCTGGCTTCGTCCGGGGGTGTCGATCAGAATCGCGTCAAGCCCATCGCATCGAGCCAGCGCTTCCCGCATGGAATCGGAATCGCCTGCGACTTCGAGCGGGACCTCGAGGATGTCCGCGTAGGTTCGAAGCTGATCGACGGCGGAAATCCGATAGGTGTCCGCGGTGACCATGCCGACCTTCAGGCCGTCTCGAAGCGTGAGTGTGGCCGCGATCTTGGCCAGCGTGGTCGTCTTGCCCACGCCGGTGGGCCCTACGAACGCGATGGTTCGAGGCCGACCGTCACGAGGTACGACCGCTTCGATCGATTCCTCCGTGGGAACCAGATCCGCGATCTCCGCGAGCATCGCCCGACGCACCACCCGAGGATCTCGTCGTTCGGCTTCATCAAGTGATGATTCAAGTGATGCAATGACCCGTCCGGCCAGATCCCTCGAGAATTCCTGAGCGATCAGGTTGGCATACGCCTCGGTGAGCGGATCCGGCCCGTCGTCGGGTTCCGTCGACGGATGAAATCCAGTCGTTCCGGGCTCGCGATCGAGCACTCGGCGAACCGTGGCCCCGATGGACTCCAACTCCTTCTCGGGACGGGAATCCCCGCCCGGCGAGGGGGGATCCGGGATGGGCGTTCGGACCGGGATTTCCACCGCGTCCCGAGGGGGATCGGAGGTGACCGTGGTGACGGACGTTCGATCCGGCATGTCGGCCCGAATCTCCGTCGGCGTCTCGGCCGGCATCTCGACTGGTGCAGACGCCGGTCGGCTGACCGTCGCGACCGGCAGCCCGGTGTCGGCCGCCGGCCGAGTGTCGGTCGGGTCCAGCGAAATCACCCGCGGTGCTTCGGACGGAACTTCCTCAAGAGTTGGCTTCTGGGTGTCGGCGGCCTGTCCCGCCGCTTCTTCGGCCAGCAGAACCCCGCCGGGACCGATGATGAAACTGGTCGGCTCGGCCACGGCGGTCTTCAACGGCGACTGAACCTTGGCGGGCGTCTTGACGGTGGCTGCGGCCTCTGCTGGACGCGGCGCGACCGCCGTTTCCTCGTTTCGAGTCTCGATGACATCGTCAGGGCTCGCGACCCCTGCGGCCTCTCGAGCGGCCCGTTGTCTCTCCAACCGAATTTCCATCGCCTTGGCCAATGCTCGCGTTCGATCCCGATCCACCTCCAGCGAGGTGCTTCGAGGCGGCGGATCCTCCGTCGGGGTCACCGCGGTATCCGAAGGATCGGATCCCGGGGTGCCGGCCGAGGCGTACGCCTGCCGGGCTCGGTTGACCGCCAGGGCCGGCCCTGACTCGAATGACGTCGACCCAGGCTCTTTGATCGCCGTTGCCGGGTTCTCATCCGCTTTTTCGCGGGTGACGGCGGGCAGGATGGTGGTTTCGGGATCCAGCTCGGACGCGATGACTTCCACGACTTCCTGAGCACCGATACCGAGGAATCCGCCACGGCGGAAGGTTCGGGTGTGCAGGATCGCCGCGTCAGCGCCCAGATCGGATCGAACCGCATCCAAGGCTTCGTCGAGGGTGAATGCTCTGAAGGTCTTGAGTCGCACGGATACGCCCTCCTGGCGAAATCTCCGAGAGATGAAAAGGACCGAATCCTCCGGTCCCGTGACGCTATCCGGCCGACCGGACTGACCGAGGTCGGCGACACACCGTCAACACCCGACAAGCACCGGCGAGGAGGGTCTCTTTCAGAGGTCCTCCCCCATTCACCCCGATGGACATGGCCATCGAAACGTGAAAGATCCGCCAGGCATTCTCAAACGGTCATCCTCAGGTGGCGGGAACCGGCTGGGAAGCCGATTCCAGACCCCGATTCTGGACCGCAGGAGCTGCCTTCGGCAACTGTACGAGGCCGACGGATTCGACATCGAAACCGTCGACCAGTTCGTTGTAGCCGAGAACCACCACCCCCGCAAGATGCGAATGCAGGATCTGTCGAAGTGGGGCTCGAACCGTCGGCGAAGTCACCACCACCATCGGACGTCCGGCATCTCCCAACGGGCGGGCTGCTTCCGCCACCGCCCGACTGATGTCGCCGGCAAGGCGAGGCGGAACCGACACCGTGGTCCCGGCCGCGCCGCGGTCGACGTGACCGTTGATTCGATCCTCGACTTCGGGATCCATGGTCACCACGTAGAGCCGCGGCCGTCCGGTCTCATCAAGTTCGGCGTGCAGGGTGCAGATCGAACGTCGAAGAGAATTGCGAACGTATTCGACCAGCACATCGGTGTCCCTCGTGTGCCCGATCCAATCGCCGAGGGTTTCGATGATCGTCTCGAGGTCGCGAATCGGAACGCCTTCTCGCAACAGGGACTGAAGGACCTTCTGGAGCTCTCCCGGCTTGACCAGCGTCGGCACGATTTCCTCCACGAGCCGCGGGGCCTTCTGCTTCAGTTGCTCGATGAGGTTCCCGACTTCCTCTCGGGTCAGCAATTCATCCGCATGCCGCCGCACGACCTCGCCGAGATGCGTCCCAAGGACCGAAGTGGGGTCCACGACCGTGTAGTTCAAGGCTTCCGCCCGATGCCGCAACGCGGGATCGATCCAGATCGCCTCGAGTCCGAAGGCCGGTTCCGTGCGACGAATGCCATCCAGATCGCCGGTCGCCAGCCCCGAATCCATGGCCATCAGGAGATCCGGCTGGACTTCACCCTCATCCACGACCGCCCCTCGAATCTTGATTCGATAGTGGTCGGGCTGCATCTGCATGTTGTCCCGGATCCGGACCGGAGGCATCACCATTCCCAATTCAACCGCCAGTTGCTGGCGAATGCCCGAAATCCGCTCGAGAAGATCACCCCCGTTCGCTCCGTCGACCAGACGAACCAACGAGTAACCCAGTTCGAGTTCGAGGACGTCGACTCCGATGAGTTCCTCCACCGGCTTGGCCTGCGTGCGTTCGGTCTCCGCTTCCTGTCGGGCCGCGGTCTCCCGTTGCCCTGCCTGGAACATGGTGTTTCGACGCATGCTCCATCCGATGCCCGCGATCACCAGGGCCGATCCCAGCAGCGGCACCGTCGGGAGCGGCGTGAGCGAGAGAAGGCCGAGAAATCCGCTGATCAGGAACAACGCCATCGGCTGGGATGCGAGTTGGGCCGGGATCTCCATCCCGATGTTCTCGCCGCTGCCCGCCCGGGACACGATGAGACCCGCCGCGATCGCCACGATGAACGCGGGGATCTGCGAGACCAGTCCGTCGCCGATCGAAAGCATCCCGAACACCTGCATGGCTTCGGCGCCCGTGTAGTCGTGCATGAGCATCGCGATGGCGAAGCCACCGAGGATGTTCACCGACGTGATGATGATGCCTGCGATCGCATCCCCACGAACGAATTTCGACGCACCGTCCATCGCACCATAGAAGTCGGCTTCCTGCGTCACTTCCTGCCGCCGGGCCCGGGCCTGCTCCTCACTGAGCAGCCCGGCGGAAAGGTCGGCGTCGATCGCCATCTGCTTGCCGGGCATCGCATCGAGGGTGAACCTCGCCGCGACCTCGGACATCCGGGTGGCACCCTTGGTGATGACCAGGAATTGAACCACGATCAGAATGATGAAGATGATCGCACCGATGACCGGATTGTTTCCGGCCACGAAGTTCCCGAAGGCCTCGATCACTTCACCCGCGGCGGTCGACGCCTCTCCCGGCCCGAGCTCACCGGCGGAGAGGATCAGCCGGGTCGACGCGACGTTGAGTACCAGTCGAAAAAGCGTGGTCGCCAGCAGCAGGGCGGGGAAGACGCTGAAATCCAGCGGACGATTCATGTAGATCGTGGTGAGCAGGACGATCGCCGCGAGGGCGATGTTTCCACTGATCAGGATGTCCATGGCGAACGGCGGCAGCGGCACCACCAGCACCC
>CAJWFU010000103.1:0-7194 GCA_913031315.1 uncultured Phycisphaerae bacterium
CCCACACCACCAGGGTGTCGTCGAGCATGCGACGTTGCTTGAGATCGGCCAGCAGCCCGGCGATCGGCTGGTCCACCGCGAGGCATCGCTCTGCGAGTGCCTCACGCATGTTCCGGTGGGTGTCCCAACCGCCGGCCGTGATCTCGATGAAGCGCACGCCCTCTTCGGCAAGGCGACGTGCGAGGAGGCATTGCCGACCGAATCCATCGGTGGCGTTCGAACCGATTCCGTAGAGCTCGAGGGTGCGTCGATCCTCGGTGCCGAGATCGACGACGTCCGGAACCTCCGACTGCATCCGGAAGGCGAGTTCGTACTGTTCCAGCACGCTTTCAAGTCCCTGAACCCGGCCCGCCCGGCGTTCCCGTTCCTTCTCCAGCTGCCGGAGGAGTCCGAGCTGCCGACGTTGCACCGCTTCCCCGTGCTGGTCGTTCTTCAAGTTGGGAATGGCATTGGAGGCGCTGCTGTTGCGAGAAAGTTCAATCGGTGTTCCCTGGTAGGCGGCAGGAAGGAAGCCGCTTCCATAGGAACCGGCACCGCCGCCACGTGGGTTGATCGTGACGAAGCCGGGAAGATTCTCATTGGCGTTCCCGAGACCGTAGACGGACCAGGAGCCCATCGATGGCCGAACGAATTGGAAGGACCCGGTGTGAAGTTGGAGTGACGCTTGAGCGTGGGCCGGAATCCCGGCCTTCATGCCTCGGAGGAGACAGAGCTCGTCGGCGTGCTCGGCGACCGCCGGGAACAGGTCGCTGATCATCAGTCCGCTGTCACCCCGAGGACGAAACTTCCACGGGCTGGCGAGGAGCTTGGCGTTCCGTCGGTACTCCTGGCCGTCCAGGCCGACCAACGCGGGCTTGTGATCGAAGGTGTCGACATGGCTGGGAGCGCCGCTCATGTACAGGAAGATCACGCGTTTGGCGGTCGGGGTGTGATGTGACGGCTTCAACGCCAGTGGATCGTCGACTTTGGGTGACGCCCCGGCCATTCCGTTGAAGGCCGTCCATCCGAAGCCGAAGGCCAGGGTTTGAAGCATGGCCCGTCGATCGAGTTCCGTGGAAATCCGGTTGGAGCAGAGGTTCATGGTGAGGTTCCAGGCAATCAGTCGAGAGTACGGAATTCGGTCGATTGGAAAATGGTCTGGCAGAGCGTCGACCAGACCATGATCTCGAGTTCGGCGTTCGACGTCCGAAGGGCGGAGCCTCTTCCGGCGGAGCGCCGACCATTGGCTCGTTGGCGTCGTTCTCTTTGGTTTTGAGACGACGCTTTCCGTTGGATTTCCTTCTTGAGGGTCCGTTCGATGTCTTGAAGAAAATCCCGGCAGGCGCGGTACTCGTAACTACCGGGATCGCGTCCGTAGGCGAGCCGGAAGATGAGAGCCACTCGTTCGGTGAAGGAATCGGATTGGGCCAGGACTCTTCGGGCGAACGAATCGGCCTGAGTGGTCACCGATTCGGAGTTCATCAGATAAAGCGCCTGCGTCGCGACATTGGTCTGGTCGCGTTCGCCGGTGACGAATTCAGGTTCGGGGAAATCGAACGTGGCGAGGTCACCGACGATGCTGCCTCGCACCACGGGCAGGTAGATGCTTCGATGATCTTCAAACAGAGGGAGGCCCTGCTCCATGACGCGGTCAACGGTGTTTTCGCGAAGAGCGCCTTCAAGCGTCCCCGCCACGGATCCGATCGGAGGGGTCGTTTCGAGTCGCCCCGAGATCGCAAGCATGGAATCACGAATCGCTTCGGCTTCGAGCGGTCTTCGGCGCATCATGCCGTCGACCAGAAGGTCGATGTCCCGGACCTGCGCCGGCTCCTGGCCGGGGCGTGGATTGCTGGACAGACCGTAGGAACGGGACAGGACGATCTGGCGAATCACGCTCTTGGTCGACCAGTCCGATTCCTGAAGTTGAATGGCGAGGTGGTCGAGCAGCGGGAGGCTGGTCGGTGGCCGGCCGCTCAGGCCGAAGTTGTTCGGAGTGGGCACGATGCCCCGGCCGAAGAGGTGTTGCCAGATTCGATTCGCCCAGACCCGGGCGGTCAGGGGATGGTGTTCGTCGGTGATCCATTCGGCGAGTTCCAGTCGACCGCTTCCGCTACGAATGGATTCGGAGTTTCCAGAGTCGAGCAGACGAGGGAAGCCTCGTCGCACCAGATCACGAGCCTGGTCGAGTTCGCCTCGCTCCAGAAGAGGGACGTCGCGAGGGTCACCTTCTACGGCGCCCATGCACACGAAGTTTTCGATCGTCGGACGACCGTCATCGTCGAATCGTGAGAGGAGCGTTTCACTCACTCGCAATCGTCCCGCGGCCTGCCGGCCTTGTTGCACGATTCGCTGGAGATCGGCTGGGAGCTGATTGCGATTCCTACCGGAGCCTCGGTTCGCGGCGCGAACCTCATCCGCGGCTTTGACTTTCTCCTTGGCCTCCCGTTGAATTCGTTCCGCGAACTGCCGAGAGGTGCTGGAGAGCCGGGGGCCGTCCGGAAGGTCGGCTCCGGCGGGGATTTCGATCAGCGGCGAGGTGTGCCGGATTTGATTGCCCTCCACGCCTCCGAATCGGGTGTCGGTCGAAGCGAAGATTCCGGCGAGTGCGTAGTAGTCGGCCTGGGGAATCGGGTCGAACTTGTGATCGTGGCAGCGGGCGCAGGCGACGGTGGTGGCGAGAAGCCCCTGAGTGGTGGCATCGATCTGTTCGTCGACGACGTCGGCGACGAATTGGGCACGCCCCCGAGTGTTGTGGCTCTTGGTACCGAGCGCGAGGTATCCGGTGGCGATGAGATTCGCGGCTTCTTCGTCTTCACTTCCGGCGGGAAGAAGATCACCGGCGAGTTGCATGGTGATGAAGTGGTCGTAGGGAATGTCCTGATTGAATGCCGAGACCACCCAGTCGCGATACCTCCACGCATGCGGGTAGATGACGTTGCTTTCTTTTCCACTTGATTCCGCGTACCGGGCGACATCGAGCCAGTGGCGGCCCCATCGTTCACCGAAGGCGGGAGAAGCGAGGAGCCGGTCGACGGCTCGATCGAACGCTCCGGGTCGGGTGTCGGCTAGAAAGGCGGATTGCTCTTCCGGAGTCGGAGGAAGACCGGTCAGATCGAAGGTGACCCTTCGGAACCAGGTCTCTCGGCTGGCGTCGTCGGTGGGCTTCACGCCACGGGCATCGAGTTCGGCGAGCACGAAGCGATCGAGTTCAGACCGAGCCCATCCGTCGTCGGAGGTGGAGGGCGGGGGTGATGATTCGATGGGGGTGTAGGACCAGTGACTTCGTCCCTGCTCGATCTCTTCGTCGCTCCACCGGAACTCGGTGCCGGGCACGGTTTCTCGATCGGTGACGCGGGGCTTCGGCATGGGAGCACCCATCGCCACCCATTGTTCAAGGATTGAAATCTCACCCGGGTTCAGGGCGCCACGCGGAGGCATCTGCAGACCGGGATCGTGATATCGGACTGCTTCGATCAACAGGCTTGCATCCGGATCACCGGGAACGATCGCGGGTCCGGAGTCACCACCGAGCAGCATGGCGCCGCGGGTGTCGATCTTGAATCCGGCGCGGATTCGACTTCCGTTGTCGCTGTGGCATCCGCCGCACGCCCCGACGAGCAGCGGGCGAACCTTCGATTCGAAGAAGGCGATGCGTTCGGCCGAGAAGGTCGAGGCTGCTTCA
This sequence comes from uncultured Phycisphaerae bacterium, assembly GCA_913031315.1. Lineage (GTDB taxonomy): Bacteria > Planctomycetota > Phycisphaerae > Phycisphaerales > SM1A02. The sequence continues at coordinate 3,662 of CAJWFU010000103.1, forward strand.
TCGCCGCCCATTTCCATTCCCATCTCCTGCATGCCCATGGAATCCATGGCGCCGTCTTGCGGCTGCGGAGCGGGGGCGGAAAACGCCATCAGAGTGCTGGAGACGGCGATACCACCAAGACCAACGATTCGTCTGGCCGTGGCGTGGCGATGTTGGAGCATGTGAAAGGATCCAGAAGTGGTCGGGCGACCCTAGGGTTTGACGTCCCGGGTTCATCGGGGGACAACAAATCTCCAACTGAATCTATTCTCCCATCAGGGCAGCACCGGCGGAAGGCTCTGGGTACCAGTTTTTTTCGCCAGTACTCAACAGTCCCCCCAGAAGGCGAGAAGAAGACCGATATCTGCGCCTCCGACGGTGCCATCGCCGTCGAGATCTTCACCGCCGGACCCGATTTCCCCCCAGGCGGCGAGCAGAAGGCCGACGTCGCCGCCGTTGACCTGGCCGTCCTGATTGAGATCGGCGGGGCAGTCGATCTTCGGGCAGGCGGATTCGATCACGGAGATCTCATCGATTCCGGCCTCGACCACCGAACCCGCACCAAGGTCACTCGCGATCACCCGAATCCGCACGGACGAAGGGGCCTTGGTCGGGGCGGGCAGCGGAAGCGAAAGACGTCGCCACTGGGCGGCGCTCTGCGTCACGTCGGCGATCTGGTTCCAGTCGCCGCCATCCCAGGATGCTTCGATCAGCAGGCTGTCGGTGTTCGGGTCGGCACCGGTGTCGTTCGAGTACCACAGCGACAGGACGACGGCGCGGTCGGTGTCGTCGGAAGCGATCAGCGAAATCGCGGGGGAGACCAGCGTGGTGCGTCCTCCATCGACGTCGTTCTCGCCCAGGGTGCCGCCGACGGAGCCCTGGCCGGTGACGAAACACGTCGTCCCCGGGTCGGAGTCATCGTTCTCGGGTTGAGCATCGGTGCCGTTGGGGTCGACTCGAACCCAGATCCCGGTGGTGGCATCATCTCCGGAAACGCCGAGGGTCCAGCCGTTGTCGTTTTCGACGTCATCTTCGAAAAGCAGGGTGCTCTCGATGATCTCGATGTTCCAGGGGAGTCCCTCTTCATTTGAGAGTTGAAGGAGGATGCCGTCGGTGGTTTCAATCTCGAAGAGAATCCCGGTCTCCGTCCCACAGTCGCCGGTGGTGAACTGGGCGGTGAAATCCCCAGAGGGCGTGACGTCCATCGGTACCCGTTGGTCGGCGCCGTCGGACCGAACGACCAGAGTCGCGGTGGTGGAGTCAAGTGCGGCGAACGCCGACAGGATCGAGACTTCGACCGTGACGGTCGAGTCCGGGGCCGCGATGGTGGGAAGGGGCGAGATGAAGGTCACGCCCGCCGCGCCGAGGACCTGCTCACCGGTCCAGAGCAGTGACTCGAGGATCTCTTCGCCGCTCGGAATGATCTGTTCGGGTGGTAGGACGAATCCGAAGTTCCCGGTATCGCGGAGTTCGTAGGTGAACGAATAGGCGCCGGCTTCGTCCCAGCCCCAGTCGAGACTGGTTCCGCTGGCGATGTAGAGGTCGTGGGCTGCTTGCGGGTCGAAGCTGACTCCGTTGACCGAGGCGATCGCGGCCGCCATGCCCAGCCCGATCGCTCGATGGATCTCTCCCGCGGGCCCCGCAGGTTCGGATTCGTCGTAGCCGTACGGCCACAGGACCAGCTGCGAGTAACAGTGCACGTCGAGGAAGATGGCGAGATTCGGTGTGGCGAGCATGTCATCGCGAAGAGCCTGGGTTTCGGGTTCGCTGAATGGTGCCGGGCCTCGATAGATATCGCTGCTGGTTGATCCGCTCGAACCGGGTCCTCCCCAGTTGGCGGAGAAGTTCCGGTTCCAGTCGACGCCGGAGGTGCCGTCTCCATTGTTTCGACGGTTCTTCCTCCAGAGTCGATCGTTGCTCCAGGTGTAGGCGTAGCCATCAGGGTTGGCCAGCGGCACGATGTGCCAGGCCAGTCCATCGACCAGATCCGTGATTCGAGCATCCGAACCGTGACCGTTGATGAGCGTGTCGGCGAAGTAGGCGACGGTGGCGGGGCCGATCCACTCGCGAGCGTGGGCGCCAGTGTTCACGTACATCGCGGGTCGGGTCGCCGGATCGTTGCCACAGATCGTGTACGCGCGGATCGGGCGGCCTTCGACGCTCAACCCGATGGTCCGGCCGGTCATGAGGTCCGGTCGGGCCGCAGCGAGGCCGTCGTAGAAGGCGAGGATGTCGTCTCCCTGGTGGTATTCGTCGAAGAAACCACCGCCCGCGATCCCGCCCTCGAAGGCTTCGATGCGTTCAAGTTCCGAGTCGAGCATCATCTGAACGTCGGGGATGAGGATCTCGTGATCGATTCCCGAACGATCGAGGGCGTCGAGGCGATCCGTCTCCAACATGAAGTCCATCGTTCCGAGGCCGAGGGATTCCGACCAGAGTCGGCCGCCGATCGCCAGCATGGTCCGTAGCTCACGAAGATCGTCGAGCTCGGTTCGAACCACCACGTTGTCGTCGTATCGGACCCTCTCCTGCGCCACGGCACTGGAAACCAGCGTGAAAGGTGAGGCGATGAGCAGAACGCAAGCGAGAGGATTCATGTCTGGGGCTTTCTAAAACGCAGGCTTCGAACCTTGGACTTGATTCAGATCCGACTCTCGAGTGAACTCCCGGTTCCTTTGATTTTCGGATGCACGCCAAGTCCGTCAGGTCGAATCCGTCGGACTCGCCAGATAAACGGCATCGGGAGTCTTGTTCTTTGACCTTCCAGCCGGTCGGTCTCGGTCCCGATTCGTTGTTTGGACAGGCCGCGGCCCCACGATTCCTCGTTCTCTTATGAGCGGAGGATCCGGTGAGTTGCTTCGGGCGCCCCTTCCGATCCACCATCAGCGGGGTCTGTGGACCTGCGATCACTTCGTGGGGTCGAGCCATTCTGCCAGTTGTTCGAAATCCAGTTCCGTCGGAGTGGACACGGGCAACTCGTTTGCGGTGAGAATTTCAGGCAGATCAGGGTTCAGGACTTGGGTGATGCGGCTGGAACCGTCAATAAAGCTCAGGGCGTAGCGTCCATCATCGGTCCAGAACGCGGGGACGTCCTTCCACTGCCGACCACCACTTGGATTGAGATCAATGACCCAGCCTCCACGGTTGTAGTTCGAGCCCGGGTCTTGCTCGGGAATCGTGTAGAAGGTGTTGGATGGATTTCGAACCTTGCTTATACGATCGACTGTCGGACCCCATGCCGCATTTGGGTTGGACTGCGGGTTGTCGGGAAGGTCGCTGATGAAGCCATTGAGCGAGTAACTTCGCACCCTCTCGGACGGATCCAATGGTGAGCTGAAGGCCTTCAGGTCTCCGATGTAGTCCCAAAGAGCGCCTTCCTTGATGGCGAGATCGGTTTCCGCCGCGTCGGATCCGCTGCCCAGAATCCTGTCCCCATTGCAAGGCTCATCGGGAGTGGGTGCCGTGCAGTTGTAGCTCTTGACCCAGAAGGAATCTCGGTCAATCAAGCCCTGATTGAATCCAGCTAGCCATTTTATACCAAGTTTCAAACATCT
>CAJWFU010000104.1:0-7166 GCA_913031315.1 uncultured Phycisphaerae bacterium
ATCGAGGAGACGATGGAAGCCGGGATGATCGTGAACGTGCTCGCCAGCGGAGACATCGAGATCGCCGGTGAACTGGTGACCATCGATGACTTCGATCGGACCGCTCGGGCCCTGGTGGTGGAGGCGGGGGATTCGATCTCCACCCTTCGGCCGATGGTTCGAGCCGATCGTCGGGCGCCCACCGCCGCCCTGAACCGCGTGCTCTCGACCCTTCAGAAAGCCGGTGTGCCTTCGGTCCGGATCGCGACCGCGCCCAGGAACTGACCCATGCGACTTGCACCACGACATCGCGGCGTCAATCGAAAGGTGACCCTTTCGCTCTCATCGATGATCGATGTGGTGTTCCTTCTCCTCGCCTACTTCATCGTCACCACCGTGGTCACCCAGCGAGAGGATCGGTTGAGTCCGAATCTCGCGATCGAGGAGGACTCCGGAGGAATGACGCAGCAGGATTTCGAACCTCAGGTGCTCGAAGTTCGAATGGTCGATGGCGTGGTCGAGTATCGGATCGGGGGACGGCGATTCGAGGATCGTGACCCGTTGACCGCGGCGCTGCGGGAGCTTCCCCAGGATCCCGGTCTCTTCGTCCGGGTCTTCGATGGTCCGACCGTCGCGGCGGCTGCGACCGCGATCCAATGCGGCCGTGATGCCGGCTTCGAGGAGGTGACCTATGTCCCGGTCGAAGAATGAATCACAGAACCATCGAATGAGAAGATCCGGCGGCATGCTGTGGTTGATGGCCCTGGTCTTCCTGGTCTTCCCGAACGTCGCCACCGACGAGGCATGGGGGCAGGATCGGACCTCCGACTGGCTGGAGGCTCGAGGCCTCGACGAACTTCTTGCTCGTCACCTTGAAAACCAACTCGCCGCCGCGGCGGGGGATGCCTCCTCTCGTGGACGTCTGGCCGCCCGGCTCGCCGAGATCTACGCGGAACTCCTGCGAGTCGAATCGGACGAGGCCCGGCGGCTTGAATTCGTGGAGCGGAGCCGTGACCTGCTCAAGGTGGTCAGCGGTGAAGATGCCGCATCACTCCGGATCGCACTGGCGAGGAATCGATACCTCAACGCTTCGCGGGTGGTCGAGAACGGTCGTATTGAACTGGCATCCGATGAAGAACTCGCCGGAGCGATTCGAGACCTGACCCGGCTTTCCGAGGAACTGGAGAAGGTTCGGCGTGATCTGAAGTCCCGGATCACGGCGTTGTCGCGATCGAAGGCCCGGAGGGCGGAACAGCGTCTGGACATCACGCTCCGGTGGGATGCGACCGCGGCCCTGCTGGAAGGTTGGAGTCGTTACTACGTCGGTCGATCGAAGGGTTCGACCAAGGAACTGGAGCGGGCCCAGCTCGCTTTCGGCAGTGTCCTGCAGGGTGACGATCCGATCCCCGACCCCCGGGACGTCTCCGTGGATCTCCAGGTCATGGAGGGTTTCTCCCGGGCGATTCTGGGCATGGGCCTGACCACGTCGGCTCTGGTGTCGAGCCAGGCTGGTGATCTCTGGCTTCGGAGATTGGAGTATCCCGAGACCGACGCCGCGACCCGGGCGGCACTTCCGGGATGGCGTCTGGCGGCCGAACTCGATGCTGGTGACTACCGGCGAGCCCTCGATCGCCTCGAGCGTCTTTCCGCGCGTGCCGGTCGCGAGGGTGATGAAGTCCTGCCGGTGGTGTGGCTGCGACTCGCGGCGGTGGGCGGCCTGAGGGGCATGGAGGAGGGCGACCAGACGGCCCGCGTGCTCGCGGGAACCGCCATGGCGGAACTCGCGGGTCGAGGCGAACTGGCCCAGGTGCGGGATCTCGCCGATCGTTTCGGCACCGAGGCTCTGGGCCGGGAGGGCTTCGCGTTTCGCTACGTCCGAGGAATCGAGGCGTACCGCGTCGCGACCGAGGCGCGGCAGGCCGATGACGCGAAGACCGCGGCCGAATCCTTCGAGCAGGCGGTGGTGGAACTCCGAGCCGCGATCGAAGAGCCGGATGCCGCCGCCTTCGCGGCGGCCCGAGCCGGATGCGAGGCCTTGATCGGATGGAGTCTCCTCGAATTGGGACGTGCGGAGGAGGCAGCCGATGCCTTCGAATCCGCCGCCGGAAGTTCGACTGGAGATCGCCGGGCCGATGCCCTCTGGGGCGCGATCGTCGCCCTCGACCGAATCGTGGAATCAGGGGGAGACGACGCGTCCGACGCGGCATCCCGGCGGGATGATCTGTCCAGTCGATTCGTCGATGCGTTTCCCGCCGACGATCGCGCCCCATCGCTTCTGGTTCGACGGATCGCGGTGGAGGAAAACCCCGGGGAGGATGATCTGGAGGTTCTTCTCGGTGTGCCTTCGACTCATCCGACGTGGGAATTGGCGCGGCGGCGTGCGGCCCAGGCGCTGTATCGAATCTATCGTGGTGCCCGAACGGGCGAACGATCGACGCCCGGCGCGCGAATGCTCGCGGTGGCGGACGAACTGCTGGGTCGCACCCGGGGGAACGGGATCTTCATGTTGGACCTTCGCGGAGTGGACGGCATGCTGCTTCGTCAGGCCGCCGAAGTCTCCACCGACCCTGAAGTGCACGACACGGTTCGGGCAGCCCGCTATCTCGCGCAGATCGAGACCGCGGCCGAGCGGGGTGGGTTCGAAGCGCTTCCGGACATCCTCAACGAGGTGGCCTATCGGCGGGTGGGGCTCGCCCTCGGCGGCGGGGACTTCGAGGAAGCGGGCAAGCGGATGTTGGCGATGCCCACCGTGAAAGACACGCCGGAGGCGGAACGATGGAGTCGGCTGGCGGCCCAGCGGGTGCATCGGGCCGCGGTCGACCGCATGCGATCCGGGCGGATCGAAGTGGACATCGCGCGAGCCGCGGTGGATGGAGGCGAGCGTTACCTCGAACTCCAGATGTCGTCGCCCGAGGGAGAGTCCGAATCCGATGGTGGCGTGCAGGATCCCTTCGCGGTGTTGGACCGGGATCGAATGCTGCCCTTCGCGGCCAGTGTGGCCGCCGCTCGCGATGCCCTTTTTCGCGCCGCGGGCGACCCCGAGGATGCGATCGAGGCGCTGGCCTGGTACCGCGCGATCCTCGAACGACGACCGCTGGATGGCTCGGTTCTTGAAGCCACGGGGGATCTGTCGATGGTCACCGGCGATGACGACCTGGCTCTGGATTGCTGGCGTCGTCTCGTACGCGGTGCGGTTTCGGGAAGTGAGACCTGGTGGAAGGCTCGTGCGAGGCAGATCGCCGTGTTGTTGAAGATCGATCCGGTTCGGGCCGGTGAGGTGCTGGCCCAGGTTCGAGCGCTGTATCCGGATCTCGGGATCGAGCCGTGGAAGACGGAACTTCGAAATCTCGATGTGAAGATCGACATCGCGATCAAGGAGATCCAGTCATCCGAATCCGAGCCGGATGCCGAATCGGAATTCGGAAGCGACGAGGAGGTGTCTCGTGACCAATGACCCACTGGAAGCTCGCATCGAGGGCTTGTTGGGGTGCAGCCGGGCCGCGGGGCCGCGACGCATCCTGGGCCTGGGTGAGGCACCGTTGGACGCCGCGATCCTCGAGGCGGCGTTCTCCACGCGAGTCAGGGCGGTGAAGGCTTCGACCGAGACGCCACCGATCAAGAATGCGGCGATGACTCGATTGGAAGCCGCGGTCGCCGCCCTTCGGCCCTCGGTGCAGGGAACCGAGCGACCGAAGCGTCCCGTACGACCGGGATCCGAAGGAATCGGGTCGCCGTCATCCCCGATCGCTTCCACGGCCGGGGATGAGACGCCGATCATGGATTCACCGGAGAACGCGGAACGTCGCATCCCTCCGAAGCGACCGGTGCGGCCGGGAAGCGTGCCCCCGCCTCCCGAGGGCCCGATCGCCGGGACATCCCGTCCCATCCGTCCGGCTCCGAGGATCACGGCGGAACATCTCACGCCGTTCGATCGCCTCGTGCTTTCGATTCTGGTCGCGGGCGGCGGATGGAACGGACGAACCAGAGTCCTGGTCGCTGGTCTGGCCCATCAGGCCGGACTGGACGCCACGGCGCTGCGGCGAGTGGTGACCGGATTGGCAGGATTCATGAGGCAGGAAGGCGTCACCGGGACGCTCGAGGAGATGTCTCGCACGGAACGCATGCCGTTGGCTCCGACGCCACCACCGGTTCCTGGTCGACTCGAAGCCGCCATGCAGCGGATGAGCGATGGGGTCGGTCGGGAATTCCGAGGTGAGACGGTGGCCTCACGAAGACGGCTCGTGGCACTCTTCCTCCTGGTTGCATTCGTATTCGTCGCCACGATCGTGATCGCGGTCACGGCTCCATCGCCTGACGTGCGGGTGATCGAAGAACGTCGTCTTGCTGATGCGGAGGCGAGGGAACTGGCGCGGGCGTCCCGGGATGCGGACCTCGACCCCGAACACGTCGTCGTCCCCAGTGTGCGCGAGGGCATGGTTCGGCCGGCCCAGTGGTCGAGACCGCCGATGTTCCGAGGCGCTCCGGTACCTGGTCGCCTGGTGCTCGAGATCAACGAACTGCCGTCGATCAAGGATGACCTGGCCCGACTTGCACGGGACCTTGAACTGGATCCGATTCGGCCCTCCGAAGCCCGGCTGGCCCAGTGGGACCATGCGATCGGCACCTTCGCCGAGGTCTGGCCGTTGCTCGACCCCGGGCAACGAGCGGCTGCCGTCGACGTGTTTCTTGATGTTCTTCGGCAGGCCGAACCGCCGGAGACGGCGAACCGTCTGGTCGCTTCGCTCGATCTGTCCTCGGTCGCCACGGTCAGCGATCCTCTCGACTCCTGGCGGCGAGCCTTTCGGGCCGGTCTCCTCGGCGTGGTGGTGCTCGACGAGACGGTGCCGGAATCCGTTCGTTCGGTTGGCCGCCGCATGATCCAGTTGAAACTTCCCGGATCCAACGGGCGTCACACCCGAGGAGGGCCGTTCGCCGCGCTCGCCGGTCGATCGCTCGATGCGACCGCGGAGGCTCTGGTTTCGTTCGCCGGGGTGGCGGATGATCAGACGGTGGCGGATTCATGGGAGCGTTGGATGGACGCGCAGGAAGTGATTCGCCGGGGCGGAGATCTTCAGCAGGCCCGGTTGCTCGCGATCGGCAGGCTCCTGGCCGAAGGTCGGGCGTTGGCCGGTGGCGGCATGGCCGGTGACGTGCTTGGACGACTGGTCGACGAGGTCGACTGGTCGGCTGCGGGGCCCGACCCCGAATCCGTGCGGGACGCCTATCGAAGCTGGTTCCTCGATCCTTCGATTCCGGCGGAGTCGACCTGGGTTCTGGCCAGCCTTCTCGACGGCCCGCGGGGCATCGGTTGGTATCGCCCCGATTTCATCCCGGACCCGGATCTGGGCCTCGACGGTCGGAACGCGGCCCTGGCCCGGGCGGCTTCGGTCTGGCCCGATGCCATGGTGACCGCGGCGAACGGTGAGATCGTGGCGGTCGATCCCGCGTTGCTGGCGGCCATTGATCGGTTGATTCCTGAAATTCGTGGTCGCATCGAAGGTGCGACCTCACCCACGGATCGTCTGCAGGCCTTGCTCGCGGCCGAACGACTCGCCCTCGCGACCACGCTGTTGGTGGACGCCCGCAATCGAGAGGCAGCGGCGGCGATCGAGTTGGTGAGTGGCCAGGTCTTCTCCGGTGAATCCGGAATCGACCTCGATCCCCAGAGCACACCCAGGGCGAAGCCTCGTGATGGAGTCTGGGCGGAGGAATTCGCTCGGACCCGTCGTGATCAGGAGACCCGGGCCGCTTTGATCGACACCCTGCGTTCGGAGAGCATCGCGGGTGATCTGGGCCCGCTGGATGCCGCGGTGCTCGCCCGGGAGATCTGGCGGGGACGTGGCGGCGTGCGGGGTACCGCCCGGGCGGTCACGCTCGACATGTTCAGTCGAGGACCGATCATCGCGGCCACCCTGCTGGACACCGTGGATCTCGCATCCACCAGCAGCGAGACGATCGAATTCATCGAGCGTTACACGGGGGCATCGCTCCCGGAACTCTCGAGTGGAAGACTTGAAGCGGCGATGCGTCTGGCGATGGCCCGGCATGCGGCCGTCCTGATCGATCCGTCGATCGAGGTGGTCGAGCGACTGGTGCGGAAGATCGGCGAGACGATTCACGAGCGTGCGATCGTTCGAAGAAGCAGTGATGGTGCGGACACCTCGGGGCCGGCGGTGCGGTGGGACGGGCGGCCGGAGAATGCCGCGATGCTGACGACCGACGCGATGCGACGAAACGCGTCGGGGCTTTTCCTCGCGATTGGAAGTGAATCCACCCTCGATGCCATCGATCGCCGCCGTGCCGCTCGTCGGCGACTCGCTTCCGACGACATCCTGTTGTTGGTCGCAGCCCACGCGGCGGAACTCGACTACCTCGCCTTCACGCTGGAGGCGAGGGTGCCCGGTCGGCGGCGGGAGATCATGACCACGCTCGATGAGAGCGTGGCTCGACGGGCGACCGCGTCGAGCGGTCTGGAGCAGGCGGGGCTCGGCGCCCTCGGGGTGGTCGAACTGGAGCGGGTTCGAATGGTTCCGCGAGACGGTGATCCACTGGGAGGCTTTGGATGAAACGAATGAACTTGAACCAACGTTCGGAAGCGGGCCGAAGACGCGATCCGCGTGGTGCGGGTCTTCGGGGCACCATGTTGGTGGTTTCGATGATCGTGTTCTGGTCTTCCGGACTCACCGCGTGGGGCGTCACGACCGGGACTCCGATCTCCGGGACCGCTCCCGCCATGAAAGGGCGGGACGCGGGGCTGGAACGTCGATTGGAAGCCCTCGACCCCAACGATCCGCAGGCTTATTTTGAACTGGCCGAGGATCTTGCGGAGGGGGTTCGGGGTCGCCCGAACGTCAGCGTCTCCCGGCGACTCTTCGGGCTTGCCGGCCGACTGGACCCGGAAAAGTACGCGGCCTCCGCGGCCCTCGCCCTGGCCTCGTTGGAATCGGATTCCATTCAGGCGACGAAGCTCCGAGCCGCGGCCACGTTGCTTCCTGGTGGTGGCGGTCGGAACGTGATGCGCCGTGGGGGACGAGTGGATGGGGAGATGGCGTTGTCGATCTCCCAGGCGTTCGGCGGGTTCAGTTCCGGGCGACCCACGGCCCTGCGCCGTCTGTTGGCGGATCGATCGGTCCGACGGGTCCTGAAATCCTGGGACGACGTCCTGCCCGGCGACGTGGACTGGCTTC
>CAJWFU010000105.1:0-7133 GCA_913031315.1 uncultured Phycisphaerae bacterium
ATGTCGGTTTCGGATCGAAGTGGCGGTCGGAGCATCGAGTGGTTCTATACTCGACCACTCGGATCGCCGCCGTCAAACCGACGCCGATACCCCTTGAGCCTCCAGCACGGATCCTTCGACCATCATGGCTGATTCCACCACCCGACAGCAGTCCACCTTCGCCTCTCTGCTGCAGCCGACCGACGACTTTCCAAGACGTCACCTCGGACCGGATGCGAGCGAGATCACACCGATGCTGGAACGCATCGGCGTCGATTCCGTCGACGCGCTCGTGGCCGAAGCGATCCCCGGAAGCATTCGTGGCGACCGTGGTCTGAAGTTGAAAGACGATGTGGTGTTCACCACCGATCGCTCCGCCCCGGGTGAACGTGAGGCCCTGGCCCTCCTGCGAACGCTTGCCGATCGCAACGAGGTCTGGCGAAGCTACATCGGCATGGGCTATCACGGCACGATCACGCCGTCGGTCATCCAGCGGGTGATTCTCGAAAACCCCTGCTGGTACACCCAGTACACCCCGTATCAGGCGGAGATCTCCCAGGGCCGACTCGAGGCGCTCCTCAACTACCAGACGATGATCTCCGATCTGACCGCGATGCCGATCGCCAACGCCTCGTTGCTCGACGAAGCCACCGCGGCGGGCGAAGCCATGTCGATGTGCTCGGCCCAGACCGGTCGGAAGTCCTTCTTCGTGGCGGATGACTGTCATCCCCAGACGATTTCCGTGGTCGAGACCCGGGCCAAGGGTCTGGGCGTCGAAATCATCGTCGGCGATCCTTCCGCCCTCGACCTCGAGGCTCGCGAATTCGCCGGCGTCCTCGTGCAGTATCCCGCGACCGATGGTCGGATCACCGACTTCTCCGGCCTGGCGGATCGGGTCCATGGCTCCGGCGGGATGCTGGTGGTGGCGGCTGATCCCTTGTCGCTCTCTCTCCTGAAGCCTCCGGGCGAATGGGGCGCCGACATCGTGGTCGGCTCCACCCAGCGATTCGGAGTGCCGATGGGCTTCGGCGGACCCCACGCGGCCTACATGGCGGTGCGAGAGAAGCTCGTTCGTCGGATGCCGGGGCGACTCATCGGCGTCAGCCGCGACACCAACGGGGATACCGCCCTTCGCATGGCGATTCAGACCCGGGAACAACACATCCGACGCGACCGGGCGACCAGCAACATCTGCACCGCTCAGGTTCTGCTCGCGATCATGGCCGGGTTCTACGGCGTCTACCACGGCCCCGAAGGACTCAAGAACATCGCGAAGCGGGTGCGAGCGCTTTCCACCACCCTCGCCGAAGGGCTTCGTCGCCGCGGTCATGTGATCCACGAAGGCCCCTTCTTCGACACCGTGCGGGTCCGCCCCTCCGGTGGTGCGGACACCGTGAAGACGAGACTCGCCGAACAGCAGATCAACGTTCGTGATTTCGGAGACGGAAGTCTCGGCATCACCCTTGATCAGACCGCCAACGTCGAGGATCTCCGCGACCTCTGGTCATGCTTCGGACCGGGCGACGACAACGCGGAAGCGATCCTCGCCGAGGTCGAGACCAACTTCCCCGACAACCTCGCCCGAACCACGGACTTCATGACCCACCCGGTCTTCCACCGCCATCGCACCGAGACGGCCCTGCTTCGGTACGTCACCGAACTGCAGTCGAAGGATCTCTCCCTCGCCCACTCGATGATCCCCCTGGGATCCTGCACCATGAAGCTCAACGCCGCGAGCGAGATGGTGCCCGTGACCTGGCCGGAGTTCGGTGCGATCCACCCGTTCGCACCGAAGGAGCAGACCAAGGGCTATGACGGTCTCTTCCGGAGCCTCGAATCGTGGCTCTCGGAGGTCACCGGCTTCCCCGGGGTCAGTCTTCAGCCCAACGCAGGCAGCCAGGGCGAATACGCCGGACTGATGGTGATCAAGGCCTACCACGAACATCGCGGCGATCTCAATCGTGACGCCTGCATCATTCCGCTCTCCGCCCACGGCACCAATCCCGCCAGTGCGGTGGTCGCCGGCATGCGGGTGGTCCCGGTGAAGTGCCTGGATGATGGTGACATCGATCTCGAAGACCTCAAGTCCCAGATCGAGGCCCACCGAGACCGACTGGCCGGGATCATGGTGACCTACCCATCGACGCATGGCGTCTTCGAAGAGGACGTTCGCGAGATCTGTGACCTGGTCCACGAGGCCGGTGGCATGGTGTACATGGACGGTGCGAACATGAACGCCATGGTCGGACTGGTCCGACCGGCGGACATCGGCGCCGACGTCTGTCACCTCAACCTCCACAAGACCTTCTGTATCCCGCACGGCGGTGGCGGACCGGGGATGGGCCCGATCGGGGTCACCGAGGCCCTGCGTCCGTTCCTTCCGGGACACCCGGTGATTCGACCCATCGATGCCGGCGAACATGCCATGGGTCCGGTCTCGGCCGCCCCGTACGGATCCCCGAGCATCCTCCCGATTTCCTGGATGTACATCGCGATGATGGGTGGCGAGGGCCTGACCACCGCGACCGAGATCGCGATCCTCAACGCCAACTACATGGCCACCCGCCTCACCGGCCACTACGACATTCTCTTCACCAACGGTCAGGGAAGATGCGCCCACGAGTTCATCGTCGACTGCCGTCCGTTCGACAAGTCGGCCGGAGTCAAGATCGACGACATCGCCAAGCGTCTGATGGACTACGGATTCCATGCCCCGACCATGAGCTGGCCGGTTCCCGGCACCCTCATGATCGAACCGACGGAGAGTGAATCGCTCGAGGAGCTCGACCGTTTCTGCGACGCGATGATCGCGATTCGCGAAGAGATCCGGATGATCGAGGACGGCAAGGCGGACCGGGACGACAATCCCCTCAAGCACGCACCGCATCCGCTCAGCGTGATCACCGCCGATGAATGGACGCATTCCTACTCGCGTCAGCAGGCCGCCTGGCCTGCAGCATGGCTCCGGGAACGAAAGTTCTGGCCGTCGGTCGGTCGCATCGACAACCCCTACGGCGATCGCAATCTCGTCTGCTCGTGTGAAGGCATGGAGGCCTACGCCGAGGGTTGACGGCCGGAGCCCGCAGGTCGAGATCGATGTCGCCGGGATGCCGAGCCGCCCGGGCGCCTTGGACCGGAGGGATGACCGCCGAAAGGCTCCTCTGCTCGCCAACACGCTCCGACATCCCCCGAGGCCGAAGGAGCCCGCCCGTGGAAACACTCAAGGGTTTTCGGTCGGACTGCAGGCACCCCATGCGCTGAAGATGAATCCGAGGTCTGCGCCGTCGATGACGCCATCCTCGTTCAGGTCCGCGTAGGAACCCTCGGAGCCCCACTCGCTGATGAGCAGGCCGAGGTCGACCCCGTTCACGAACCCGTCACCGTCGAGATCGCCGAGACAGAAGGCGGTGCCGTTGACGTCCACGTCGGTCACCAAGTCCTCCTGCCCGTTACCCTCATTGTTCTCCAGCTCGCGGTTGTTCGTGCTTCGCATCATGTCCGCGTGTTCTCCGAGATCGACCTCGAGGAAAGGATTCCCGAAGATCTCGGTGAAGCCGACCCCGAACTCGAAGGCGAACTCGCGCCATCGACCCTCGATCAGAAGAAGCACCGTTGCCTCATCCGTGGCGGTGGCCGAGGTGCAGGCAGCAGCGCCGTCCACATCGTAGGTTTTGTAGTCGATCGCCATGTCGCCCTGAATGGAAATGGTGTGCAGTCGATCCGGACGATGTGCGAGGGGGCCCTCCCTGCGGGGACATTCCCCCATCGGATCCGTACTCACCACGCGGCGACGATGATCCAGCTGGAGAGCATCGAGGCCATTCCCAGAAAGATGAAGAAACTCAACGAGTCGGTCACCATGGTGAGAAAGATCGTGCTTGCGGTGGCGGGGTCCACGCCGAAACGTCGCATCAAGAGTGGAAGCGCCGTCCCGGTGAAGGTGCCGATGGTGAGCGAGAAGGTCATCGAAATCGCGATGACGATCCCGATCTTCCAGATGTCCGTCCCATTCACCATCGCCACGAGGCCAAGTACGATCGCCACCAGTATTCCCGCCAGAAGACCATTGATCGCACCAACCAGCGATTCCCGGACCAGCAACGCGGTGGCAACCCTGGTCCGTACCTGACCCAGCACGATTCCCCGGAGCGTGACCGCCAGCGACTGCTGCCCGGCATTGCCGGACTGGTTCGCGATCACCGGCATGAGCACGGCGAGCACCGCGATCTCGGAGATGAGATCCTCGAAGTTGAGCACCACGACCGCCGCCACGAAGCTGGTGACGAGATTCACCACCAGCCAGGGGATACGGCTTCGAAGCTTGTCCGGGATCGAGGAGAACACCATCCCCTCCCCGCCGGCCCCGACCATCTTCTGCGCGTCCTCGGTCCCTTCCGCCCGGATCGACTCGAGTACGTCGTCGACCGTGATCACCCCGAGGAGATTCTGGTTCTGGTCCACCACGGGAAGCGCCGTGTATTCGTACTTCTCGAATTCGAGCGCGACCTCCTCCCGATCCAGCTCGGGCGGTATGGCCTCCACGTGTCGCTCGCAGATGTCGGCGATCAGATCGTCCGCCCTCGAGATCACGAGTCGACGGAAGTCCAGGATGCCGGCGAGTCGGCTCGCGTCGTCGATGACGTAGACGTTCTGAGTCTCCGCGTCCGGATCGGAGTCGCGAATGACCGCGACCGCCTCGCGGACGGTGAGGGACTCACCAACCTCGAGCACCGCGGGATTCATCAGGCCGCCGGCGGACTCGGGATCGAACGCGATCAACTTCTCGAGAATCGCCCGGGACCGGACGGGCATTGCGGACAGGATGGCGTCCATCACCTCTTCGGAGGCGAACTGGAGGAGGTCGGCGGCATCGTCGGCGGGCATCTCCGCGAGCAGTCTCGCGGCATATCCCGCATCCTCCGACGCAAGATCCTCGAGCACCGAGACCGCGAGCGGCGCGACCATGTGCGAGAGGGCGTCGGCCGCATTCTCGACCTCCATCTCCTCGAGAATGTCGGCAGCCTCGGATTCGTCAAGCGCCTCCAAGGTGTCCGCCGCATCCGCCGCCTGCTGGGCCTCGACCGCGGAAGCGAGCACGGACACGTCGAGCGAATGCTCGAGGAGCGCCGCCACCCGGTCGTCCTCCGGACTGGAGTCGACCGGATTGTCGATCACCGTCTCGGGTCGAGGTCTCGCATCCTCGCGGGATCGAGACTCGCCGTCTTCCGGGCGTTCTTCGACTTGGTGGGCCACGAGACTCTCCGATCCGGCCCGTCCGTTCGAATCGATCGCGGAGGACGGGTTGACCGCATCATCGCGGAAACGACCGACGCATGCCGCCGGATCCCGGTCACAATGGTGGCATGCCGATCGAGACGACCACCGATGCCGAGGATCCGAGGCTCGAGGACTTCCGGGCCATCCGGGACCGTGATGCCCGAGGTCCGTCGGGGCGTCCGGGGATCTTCATCGGCGAGCAGACCCTGGTGGTGGAGAAGATGCTGGCGCGACCGGAACTCGTACGTCGGGTCCTGGTCGCCGATTCCCGGCGATCTTGGCTGGAGGAAGCGCTTGCAGCCGCCGGGAACCCCGACGTCGAGGCGATCGTCGCGCCGCTCCCCCTTCTCGAATCGGTCGCAGGATTCCCCATCCACCGCGGCGTGATCGCCAGTGGGAATCGCGAGGCGCTCGACGGTCGGACGATCGACGAGGTCATCCCAGCGAGGAATCGTGCGGCAACCCTGCTCCTGTTGGAGTCGATCAGGAACATCGACAACATCGGCATGCTCTTCCGAGTCGCCGCCGCCTTCGGCGTCGACGGCGTGATCCTCTCACCCGACTGTCACGACCCCCTCTACCGAAAGAGCCTGAGAGTCTCCATCGGGCACGCCCTTTCAATTCCATTCGCTCGAAGCACCGACTGGACCGCCGACCTCGCTCGGCTGACGAGTGAACACGGGATCGACCTGATCGGCGCCAGCATCGAAGGGGATTCGGCGAGCACCGAATCCCTTGGACGATCCTCTCGGATCGGCCTGGTGATGGGAAGTGAGTTCGACGGCCTTTCCGACGCCACGGCTTCGATCTGCGATCGCCTCGTCCGGATCCGGATGGTCTCCGGGGTCGACTCGCTGAACGTGTCCGTGGCCGCCGCCGTGCTCCTTGATCGTTTCAGCACCGCTGCGAGGTCCTGAAACATCATTCCAGACGAGTGAAGGCAGGAATCGTGGAAGGCGCGAACCTCGGCCGGAGCCCGGTCGTAATGGATGTCGCGTCGTCCCCGATCGGTTCGGAAGGACGACCTCGAATCACAGAGCCGGCACCTCACCGATCAACCCGTACCCACGGGCGAGGAGTTGTCACCTGCTCGGAGCAAGTCATGTTCAATCCGCTCTCCCATCCGTACGCAAGACTCGAGGCCCGTCGTCCCCGCAACCTGGCCGTGATGGCCGCGGTCGCCGGGCTCGCCCTGGCGCCTTCACTCTTCGCCGGGGAGATCGTGACCGTCCGCACCCACGCCGATCGTGTCGCCTCCACCGAAGCCACCCGGGATGCCCGAATGCTCTCCGATGCTTTCCGCACCGTGGCGGAGCGAGTGCGTCCAAGCGTGGTTCAGATCCTCGCCATCGACGATCCGCCGTACGCCAACGATGCGGGACGGGGACTTCAACGCGACCAGATTCCGGAGCGATTCCGCGACATGATCCCCGGCCGCCCGGCTCCCGAGGCTCCCAAAGCCAGAGGTCCGCGCACCGGCCAGGGAACCGGCGTGATCGCGACCGAGGGCGGCATGATCGTGACCAACAACCACGTCATCGCCGGCGCCGATCGGGTCCGAGTGGTGCTGTACGACGGATCGGAGGTCGACGGCACGGTGATCGGTGCCGATCCCGAGACCGATCTTGCGATCGTGAAGATCGACCGAGACGACCTGCAGCCCGCCATCTTCGCGGACTCCGACGAGGTGCAGGTGGGTGACTGGGTGGTCGCGCTGGGAAGTCCCTACGGGCTCAGCCAGACGGTCACCGCGGGCAGCATCAGCGCTCTCGGCCGGGAAGCGGTCGGGCTCGCGAGATTCGAGAACTACATGCAGACCGACGCCGCGATCAACCCGGGAAACTCCGGTGGACCGCTGGTGAACCTCGACGGCGACG
>CAJWFU010000106.1:0-7117 GCA_913031315.1 uncultured Phycisphaerae bacterium
GGGAAGATCGTGGTGTGCCACCCGGGCAGCTGACTGGTGGCGAAGTCGAAGGACACCACCGAGTGGACCGAAAGGACCAGCGGGGTGGAGAGCGCCGCGAGGAGCAGATACGCCCGCTCGTAGCGATGCCAGTGCCGGTTGCTGCCACGCCATCCGAGGGCGAAGAGTCCGTAGCCGACCTGCTGAAGGCGGCCCTTGGCCCGGTCACGAAGCGTGGCGAGGTCGGGGATCAGGCCCGTGTACCAGAAGAGCAGCGAAACCGTGAAGTAGGTACTGACCGCGAACACGTCCCAGAGCAGCGGACTGCGGAACTGCGGCCACATCTCCATCTGGTTCGGAATCGGGAACAGCCAGTAGACGACCCAGACGCGGCCCACGTGGATGCCGGGGAAGATCCCCGCACACATGACCGCGAAGATCGTCATCGCCTCGGCGAAGCGGTTGATGCCCGTACGCCACTTCTGGCGGAACAGGAAGAGAATGGCGGAGATCAGCGTGCCTGCGTGGCCGATGCCGACCCAGAACACGAAGTTCGTGATGTCGTAGGCCCAGGCCACCGGCGTGTTCAGACCCCAGACTCCGACCCCCGTGAAGATGAGGTACATGATGCAGAAGCCGAGCAGCCCGAGCAGTCCGAGCGAGCCGGCGAAGGCGACGTACCACGCGAACGGGGCGCGACTCGCCTCGGAGACTCGGGAGACCTGGTTGGTCACCTCGGCGAAGGTGTCCATGTTCAGAACGAGCTGGGCTCGCTCACCCGGAACATCGCCCGTGTTGTCGACCACTCGGCCGCGGGGGAATTGATCGGAAGGAATGGAACTCATGCTCGGACTCCCTGGGAATCGCTGGTGGCGGCTCCCGCGTGGCCGGAGTGGGAATCATCTCCGTGCGCTTCTTCAGGCGGGCCAAGAGGTACGGCCGGATTCGAGACCCGTGCCACATATCGAACGCGAGGCTTCGTGTTCAATTCCTCGAGCAGCTGATACGACACCGGCGTGGCGAAGATCTTCGCGACCTCGCTCTTCGGATCGTTGAGATCGCCGAACACGATGGCGCCGGTCGAGCATGCCTGTTGGCAGGCGCTCTGAATCGTTCCTTCGGGAATGGCCCAGTCGGGACTGAATTCCGTGCCACCGTTCCGGGCCCACTCGTTCTTGTATTCGATCTTGGCCGCCTGGATTCTCTGCGTGCAGAAGTTGCACTTCTCCATGACGCCGCGGGTGCGAACGGTGACTTCCGGGTTGAACTGCATCCGACGCCATTCGTCGGGGCCACCCGAGGTGTAGTAGTCGGGCTTCACGGCGAACAGGCCTTCCTGCTCACGGATGGGGTCCCGTCGCCAGTAATCGAACCAGTTGAACCGCCGGACCTTGTAGGGGCAGTTGTTGCTGCAATAGCGAGTGCCGATGCAGCGGTTGTAGACCATGACGTTGAGGCCGTCCTTGTCATGGAGGGTGGCGGCGACGGGGCACACCTGTTCGCACGGTGCGTTCTCGCACTGCATGCAGGTGACCGGCTGGACGAACACCGCTTCGGGACGATCGGGGTTGTCACCCTTGAAGTAGCGATCGATCCGGAGCCAGTGCATTTCACGACCACGGGCGATCTGATCCTTGCCGACCACCGGAATGTTGTTCTCGGCCTGACAAGCAGTGATGCAGGCTCCGCATCCGGTGCAGGTGTTGAGATCGATCGACATGGCCCACCGGAACTTGGCCCCGTCCAGATTGGTCTCTTCCCAGAGACTCAGGCGGTGGGCGACGTGCACGCGGTGCTGCGCGAAGTCCGGATGTTCCTGATAGTGCTTGAGGTCGGTTTCTCGAACCAGGGTCGGCAGGCGTTCCTGAATGCCCTTCTCCGGCACGCTTTCGATGAGGGCATCCAAAGCCCCGTGGTCCTGAGTCTGGGCGAAGGCGTACTTGGCGCCGGTGGCGGCGATGGTCGCGCCCGGAATGATCCACGGCTGGGATGACGTTCGCAGCGGGTAGGCGTTGAAGCCTGCATTGTCGCCGACCGGCCCGGCGGCTTCGCCGCGGCCCCAGCCGATGGCCAACGCCACCGTCTGGGTATCCATTCCGGGGACCGGGAACACCGCAGCTTCGATCGAACGGCCGCCGGCGTTGATGGTCACGACGTGACCTTCGCGAAGGCCTTGTTCGCGGCAGAGCGAAGGGCTGACCAGCAGGGCGTTGTCCCAGGTGATCTTGGTGATCGGATCTGGAAGTTCCTGAAGCCAGCCCACTCCGGCGAATCGTCCGTCGTAGACCGCGGAGTCCGACAGGAACTGGAAGTCGAGACCGTTGCTCGAAGCCTTCGAGGCGTCTGCGACATGCTTCCGGACCGCTCCCGCGACGCGATCGGAATCGAATCCCTCCGGAGCCTCCATCTTCATCGCGGTTCCCGCGATGATTCCGGCATCCAGAATCGTCCGCCAGTGGGCCTCGAAAGTTCCGCCACTGGTTCCCGACCGCAGGGCTTCAGTGGCCCGGACGATCGAGTAACCGTCGCGAGGCTCGGCCCCGGCGAGGGTGGCCAGAAGTTCGATCCCGCTCCAACCCTTCTGCACGAGATCCATCATGGGCTCGATCGAAGGCTGGGTGATCGCAAGCGTTCCGTCGAACGCCGTGGTGTCACCCCACGATTCGAGGAAGTGCGACCGCGGCAGATGCCATTCGCTGGCCCTAGACGTCTCGTTGACGTCGAATGACAGGTGCACGACGTGGGAAGCCTTGCCCATGGCGGTCGGGAAGTCGAGATCCGCGGGGGCGTCGTAGACGGGATTGCCTCCGACGATGACCAGCGTGTCGAGGCCCGGACCGTTGAGCTTCTCGACCAGCGAGGCGATGGACGCCTTCCGGTCGGGAGAGGAATCGGCGGTGTAGGCGACCGTGCGACCCGCGTTTCCGAGCGCGACGTTGATCGCCGCGGCGAGTGCGTGGACGACCGGTGGCTGTCCTTCACCCGCCATGACGATGCTGGTGCCGCGGTGCGACTTCAGATCTTCGATGATCGCAGCAAGGATCTTCGCATCGACCTCTTCCAGGTCGAGACCGGCACCGAGCTCATCAAGTCCCGCGACCTTGACACCGATACCTGCCGCGATGGCTCCGGCGATCGCGGCGACGTGACTCGGCTTCACGACGAGACGGTCATCCGCATTCATGCCGGTGACCGACAGCACGCCTTCGATCGCGTAGACGCGGCTGAGGGTCTGATCCGCCGGACTGGCGGCGTCGAGACGGCGTCGAACCGCCCAATCCCTGGAAAGACGGGTCGCGGCCGGATGGCCGTGAAGCGGATCTGCATCGAGACAGACCACGACTTCGGCCTTTTCCAGCATGGGCTGCGGGCGATGCGGGGATCCGAATGCCAGCGAGGTTCCGATGCGGGACGCGTCACCGTCGATCGGCTCCCATTCATGCCAGGTCCCCTGCGGGAACTTGGCCATGAATTCCTGACGCATCCGCGTCATGCTCGGGCTGCCGGAGGCTTCCGCCAACACAGCGATGGATCCGGCTCCAGAAGCCTTTCCACCGAGCTTGATGGCGTGATCGGCCATCCAGGTTTCAAAGGTGGCGGCATCGGAGATCTCGCCATCACGGAGCACGGTCCGGCTTCTATGGGGGTCGTAGACCCGAAGGACCTCACTCTGAGTCATGGCATCAAGACCGCCGACCGTGGTCGAATGGGCCGGGTTGCCTTCGAGCTTCATCGGCCGGGCGTCGTACGTCTTGACCACGATTCCCTGCCCCACGCCTCCCCGCTCCATGCTGGAAGCGTAGTAGACGGGCTTTCCGGGAATCCGCTCCTGCGGCCGAGCCGCGTAGGGAACGATCTTCTGCTCGGGAATTCGGCGGCACGCCGTGGCTCCCAATCCCGCCAGCGCAAAAGAGGCACCCATCACCTTCATGAAGTGTCGCCGGTCATCGCCTTCCAGAAGGTCGGCGTTGGACGGAAACTCACGGTGCATCCAGGCGCGGAAATCCTCGGTGTCTCGAAGGTCGTCGAGGCTGCGCCAATAAGCACGACGCGTCGGCGCCGGGGCCGGTCGGTCGTCGCCGCAGCCACCCGATTCGGGCCGGGAGTCGCTTGGGTTCAGCGATGGCATGTGGAGCAATTTTCCGAGGGGTTGATGTGATAGAGGTCCTTCAACGCGACCCGTTCTTCCAGAGAAAGCTCGGTCCGTTGGTCGTAGGCGAGGTTGGTCACTTCGCTGACCGGCCGAAGGTTGTCGACCGGGTTGCGATGGCACTCGAGACACCATCCCATGGAGAGAGGTTCGTGACGCTGCACGACCTCCATCTGGTCGATCCGTCCGTGACACTCGACGCAACCAACGCCACGATTCACGTGGGCGGAATGGTCGAAATAGGCGTAATCGGCGACCTTGTTCACCCAGATCCACTCGATGGGTTCACCGGTCTTGTAACTCTCCTGGACCTTTTCGAGCTTTGGACTTTCGGGTCGGACCCACTTGTGACAGTTCATGCAGGTCTGCGTCGGCGGAACCGCTGCGTGAGCGGCTTTCTCGACGGTGTTGTGGCAGTAGCGGCAGTCCATGCCCATCTGGCCCGCGTGAAGCGCATGACTGAATGGGACCGGTTGCTCGGGTTGGTAACCAACCTCGAGCGTCTTCGGACTGAAGCCGTAGGCGACGAACATCACCACGTAAAGGGGAAGCAAGGCACCGACGACCATCAAGGTCGGAAGAAGTGCGTTGCTCCATCTCGGGAAGAGAAATCTGCTCATTGGTGCTCGGAATCCGGGCTGAGACAAGTCTTGATGATCCCTCTCGGTGGGACTTTCAAGATCGTTCTTTTTTTCACAAACTCGTTGGAATTAATGATTCTAGTCTGGTCTCGGGGGGTTGGTCAATGCCTGAACCGTGGTTCGTATCAATCCCCGTTCTCCGAATCATCGACGACGCCGGAGATTCGAAGCCGGCCTCCCGCTGGGCCCCCCATCACGCCTGACCACTTGCCCTGACGGCGGTGGACCTCTCGGACGCAAGCGATGCGGCCCCTGAGAAGAGTCGATCGGCGAATCCTGTGATTCTGGTCGAAAACGACCTCATTTCTCGGACAGCAAGTTTTCTGGAAATATCAAACTGGGTTCCCGTGGCATGTTTTGCCCGCCCGGCCTGATCTGGATACCGTTCAGGCGTGGCACTCGAACCCTACCTCTTTGAAACCGGCGTTCTCGTTCTTGAAAACGTCAAAGACCGCGATTCGGTACTCCGAACCGCGGCGGATGCCGCCTCGTCGGCGATCACCGCCGCCGGCACCCCGATCTCCGCGGAAACCCTTCTAGGGCTTCTGCTGGGGCGAGAGGCCCAATCCCCCACCGGAACACCAGAGGGCGTGGCGTTCCCTCATGCCATGGTCCCCGGCCTGGCCACCTCACTGGTGGTGTTGATTCGGACGGGCCAATCCGTTGAATTCGGGCCTGGCCGCCCATGCGACCTCGTTTTCACCATGTTCGGCGACGCCGAGAAGCCCTGGGAACACGTCCGCCTGCTCGCCCGACTCGCTCGCCTCACTGGTCGATCGGATGCCCGGGATCGCCTCCGAGCGGCGACCGACGATGCGAGCCTCTACGCGATGATTCAAGCCGAGGATGCGGCCAATGCCTGATGCCGGCCATCGCCTGCTCATCCTCATCGCCCGGAACGAAGACGCCTTCGACCCCCTCGTGACCGGCCTCCTCGATGTCGGCATCACCGGTGCCACGATCATCGAAAGTCGAGGCATCGGAGCGGTGATTCGCGAGGACATGCCGTTCTTCGCCGGCCTTGCGGCCCTCCTTCCCGAACACACCGGCAGCCGAATGCTCGTCTCGGTGACGACCCCCGATCGAATCGAAGGGTTGCTTCGGTATCTCGATCAACTCCGCCCGGAGCAACGACCAGTCGGTGCCGTTCTCCCGGTCGAAGCGGTGATCGGCTTCGGACACTGAACCCACGGTCAGCCCGCTCGCCCGGCACTGGTAGCGGGCGACCGAGGCCGTGATGGAGAACCGTTTTCTTGATCCCCTTGCCCGTGCTCGCCGAAACCGGTGAAGGTGCCACCAGAGTGCTTGCGATCTTCGCCGGCATCGCGCTGGTCGGGATCGCCGCGACCTTCGCGACCACCCGGTTCTACGCACGGCTGCAACGGCACCGATGGGTCGCGGCCTTCACCGCCGGTGGCTGGTTCGCGATGATCACCGGAATCGTGATCGGACCGCGGGTGCTTGCCGTTCTCGATGCCGAGGGAACCCAGGCCCTCCAACCACTCCTCTACATCGCCCTGGCTTGGATCGGACTCATCGTCGGATTGCAACTGCGTCGACCGCTGCTCGCGGCGATCCCCGCCGAACTGGCTCGATGGATCAGACTGGACACCATCGTCTCGCTGCTCGTGGGCACGGCGGTGGCGATCGGATGGTGGCGAATCATGGCGCCGGAGGCCGCGTTCGGGACCATCCTGCTCCCGGCGCTCGCGCTGGCGGTCGCCTTCATCGGCTGGGCACCCGAGACCCGATCCCTTCGCCCGGATCTCACTCCTCGCAGCGGCGAACTGGCCCAGCTGGTGCAGGCGGGAGGCGGACTGGGTGCCGCCATCGCGGTCCTGATCTTCGGTCTGGGCAATCAGTTCGTCCGAATCGATCCCGACGGTCCCATCGTCATCGAGCCCTGGCTGGGCCTGGTCGAGCTGTTTCTGAGTGCCGGAGTCGCGATCATGCTGGGAACCGGCGCCCGGCTCCTCCTGCGGAGAACCTCCGGGGCGGCGCAGGCGTATTCGACGTTCTCGATACCGCGCTTGAGTTCGCCGATGGCGTCCTCGATGGTCTTGCCGTGCTCGGCGCTGATCATTTCTGCGATGGCGTTTTCATTCTCTTCCAGCAACTGCTTGAAGCGGAACATGATCTGCGCACGCTTGGCCGCCGGCGTACGCCGCCAGGCCGGGAAGGCAGCCTTGGCCGAATCAATGGCCTGCTGGATGACGGACTCATCGGCCAGCGGTACCTGACCGCTGACCGCGCCAGTGGACGGGTTGAACACGTCGGCACTGCGGCCGCTGCCAGCCACCGGATGGCCGTCAATCAAATGGGTAATATTGGTCATCATCTACTCCTG
>CAJWFU010000107.1:0-7116 GCA_913031315.1 uncultured Phycisphaerae bacterium
AACGGGCGAATGGGAAGCTGGATCACCCGCCCGCTCCGGTCGAAGACGAGTTCCGAGTGTTTGATCGGGCGTTCCCGGAGGTCGACGGCTTCCGCTCGATTCCATTCCGGAACCCGGATTCGTGCTTGGCCGGCACCGCCGTGCTTCTCGACCACCCGGAGAATCACGCCGTCCCCGTCTTCCGCCGGCTTCAAGGCCACCACCTCGAGCGCCGCCGCGCCATCGATCTCGATGCTGAAAGCCTCTCGAATCGAATCACCGCCCGGTCCCGCGTCCGTACCTTCGAGACGCCTGGCGACCAGGGGCTCGGCGAACGACTCGGCTTCCGCATCGACTCCCGCCCGGCCGGCCGACCGGCGGTCACCGTCATGGGGCATGAGCGCGTACCGAAGCCGATGTTCACCTCGGTCGCATCCGGGGTCGGGGAACATCGGAGCCCGAAGCAGACTGAGACCCATGACGCCCGCCCGCACGTTCCGGCCGATGATGCCGGCGTCGAGCACCGCGAGGCCCATTCCCGGCTGCGCGAGATCCATCCAGCGACGGCCCGGCACTTCGAATCGTGCCTCCTCCCAACTGGTGTTGCGATGCGTCGCGCGTTCGATTTCTCCGAACTGGATGCCGAAGGTCGCCGCTCTCGCCCGAATCGTGGTGGGGAATTCCGCCCGCAGAAGTCTGCGTTCCTCCCGCCAATCCACCAGCAGTCGAACATCCAGCCGATCGGATTCCGAGTCGAGCACGTATCGAACCACGAGTCGACTCGCTGTTCCAATCGCGTGTTCAAACTCGATCGCACCCCGCATGGGTCCCGATTCGATCACCGCGTGGCGGGCCGCCGGGGCGGTGATCTCCTCGAATTTCTCGTGATAGTCGCGGTCGACGTCCCAGGCTTCCCAGCGCCGAGGTCGATCCTCGTACAGACGAAAACGATTGATCGGGGTCTCGACCACGTCGTCACCGCCGACCCGGCGCAGCATCCGGACCCGTCCCACGTCGTCGAATTCAACCTCGATCCGGCCGTTGCTCATCGCCAGGCCTTCGACCTCCACCGGAGCGACCGCATGCAGTCGGGCGGCATCCGCGAGGATCGCACCTCCCGCTGGCACCGCTTCGACCGGGAGCAGTTCCCCGTCGATCTCCACGATGCCTCCACGGTCCGTGCTCGATGGATTGAACACCACCACCGGGGCGTCGAGTCCCGAAGCGTCCAGAGATCTTCCCCAGGACCCGAGGGCACCATCGAGTTCCTCCGCGCAGGTCGATTCGATGGCTTCGTACTGGGCCCGGGCGTCTTCATAGACCTCGGGAATCGAGGACCCGGGGATGATGTCGTGAAACTGATTGAGCAGAACCAGACGCCAGGTCTCCTCGAGCCGGGTTCGAAGATCCCGCAGGGCATCTTCAGATGCTTCCGGACCACCACAACCAAGCATCTCGATCGCACGGAGCGATGATTCCGCCCGGTGGTTCGCCTGCTTGAGCCACTGGTGCGAGGTGTAGGTGCCGCGATGCAACTCCAGGTACAGCTCGCCATCCCAACGAGCGGCGTCGACCCCTGAATTTCGAACCTCCTCGAATTCGGAATGCAGTCGATCGCAGAAATCATCGGCCCGGCCGAACTTCACCGACGGGAGCCCCTGCACCCCTTCGGCCATGGTCGAGATCCGTTCGACCTGCTCGACCGTCGGACCGCCGCCTCCATCTCCGAATCCATACGGCTGCAACCAGGTCGACGGCCGACCGTGGTCGTGCTCCGCGACGTTTCGTTCCGCGAACTGCAGATCCGCGGGCAGGATCGAACTGTTGTAGTTGTGTCCGGGGGTCAGGTGGGTGAGCACCTCGGTCCCGTCGATTCCCACCCAGTCGAAGGTCACGTGGGGAAATCGATTCCGCTCGCACCAACTGATCTTGTTGGTGAGAAAGGTGTCGAGTCCGCACTGCCGGATGATCTGGGGAAGCGACGCGGGGAATCCGAAGGTGTCCGGAAGATACAGGTGCTTCTGCACCGCATCCTCTCCGAAGGCCCGGGTCCACCAACCCGTTCCGTGAAGGACCTGGCGAATGAGACTCTCACCGCTCGGCGCGTTGCAGTCAGGCTCGATCCACATCGCACCCCCCGCTTCCCAGCGTCCTTCGGCCACCCGGGTGGCGATCCGGTCGAAGAGCTCCGGGGAATCCTCTCGGATCCACTGGTACTGCTGGGCCTGACTGCAGAGAAAACGAAAGTCAGGCCACGCATCCATGATCCGGTCGACGGTCGCGAAGGTTCGCAGACACTTCCGTCGAGTCTCCGCCAACGGCCAGAGCCAGGCGGTGTCGATGTGTGCGTGCCCCACCGCGATGCAGTCGGTGCCGGTATCGGAACCGTCTCCGACCAACAACGCATCGAGTTCCGGCGACAGCATCTCCAGGGTCGGCCGGGGATCGTGGGCGGGAATCCGGTTGATCAGGGACCGCAGTCCCGCTTCAAGCGCGTGAGCCCGGGGCGAGTCCACCGGTTGGGCCAGCAGCGTCCGACGGGCGAGGTCCCAGGCCTCGACGAATCGCCAGGCGTCTTCGTCGAATGCGATCAGTTCCGCCGCCGCGAGGCGGCCGGGTCGATCTTCCTTCCAACGAGCATGCAGTTCCGGATGATCCCACCAGAAGGTGGAGATGCCGAGCGGCATGTTGCACGCGGCTTCGACCAGCAGATCGACTGATTCGATCCTGGCGTCGGTGAGCAACGGAGCCCGATCGCGATTCGCGTCGAATCCATGCCAGGGAGCCCCGTCCCGCCAGAGCAGGGCCTCGGTCCCCGAATCAAATCGCAGATCGACCCTTCGGCCTTGAAAGGA
This sequence comes from uncultured Phycisphaerae bacterium, assembly GCA_913031315.1. GTDB lineage: Bacteria > Planctomycetota > Phycisphaerae > Phycisphaerales > SM1A02. Next base: position 2,835 of record CAJWFU010000107.1, read on the forward strand.
CTCCGGCAGTACACCCCGCAGACGAAACCACGCGGTGCTCCAGACCGGTCCCCAGCGCCAACCCGTCCGGACCGGCTGAAAGGCGTCTTCGGGCAGGGCCTCGACTTCCGCTCGATGAGGACGGCCGGAAAATGACGCGACCGCCACCTCCAGCGGAACGACTTCCGGGACCGCCAATGGCCGGAGAACCTCATCGGCGAACGTCTCGAAGCGAAGAGCGGCGTACTCAAGGTGGGGCAGCATCGGGATTTCCGCGGTCATGGCCTGAAGACCCGGCACCGAACCCGGGTGAAGAGGGCTTCACGGTAGCACCTCGTTTCCTCGACTCGTCTCCATCACCCTGCCACCCGACCGGGCCATGAACCTGAAGTAACGCCCGCTCACCGTGGATTTTCAGATTCCAGAGCAATGGTCGTGATCATCAACGCGAGTTCATCCACCAGCCCCGAAAGTATCGAGAACGGCGATTCAAGGTCCGGTAGTTCACGACCGATCCCATCGGGCGACCACCATCAACTCATCTTTCTCACGTCAGCTCCGGAGGATTCGGGAACCCAGGTCGATTCCTCGTCGATACTATGGAACAAGTCGGGCCGACCACCGCCCCGGCGAACGGACTCATGCGACTCACCCACCACAGCATCCTCCACCGTCTGGTCGGCCTCCTTCTGGCGGTCTTGATGCCGGTCTGCTGTTGCACCACCCAGGTTCTCGGCGCGTCGTTGCTGAGTACCGGCGCGGCGGGTGACGACCAGGGGCGAATGATTTCGCCCTGCTGCGGCTCCTGCGCGGATGTCGATGCCACCGGATCCTCGGACTCGCCCCAGCCCCATGACGGCTGTCGCTGCGTTCGAGGTCAGCTCGAAACCTCGAGCGTCACCACCGAGATCCTGGAAGCCCTGGCCTGCCCATTGGTGGCGCATCCCAGCCAGGACCCTGCAGACCGCTGGGATTCGCTGAACCGAGTCGCCCCCGAAGCCAACCGAATCCACGGGCCGCCCGAGGATTCCGGACCGGGGGTTGAATCGAGACGACTCCGCCGAATCGTCATTCTCCAGACCTGATTCCGAATGTGATTGCCTGCGTTTCCGCTGCCTCTGGCGGAAGCTGCTTCGTGTCACCCTTGGAATGGTTCCATGCCCCATCTCATCGACGGCCGCGCCGCCAGTCGCGGAATCACGCTGGTCTTCGTCGCCACGCTGCTCTTGCCTTTGTCCGGCTGCATCTCGACCGACTCCGCTCCGGATCGACGGCTTGCCATCGATCTGGCCGAAGATCACCTCGCCCAGCCCGGCGGCATCGATGCCATCGAGACGGATCCCACCTTGCCGCCCGAAATCTGGAATGGCGAGACGCCCCTGACCAGCGACATCGCGGTCCAGGTCGCCATGGCCCGGGATACCGGCATTCGCCGGACTCTCGCGGCGGTCGAGGTCGCCAGAGCCGATCTGGCTCAGGCCGATCGGGCTCCGAATCCGATGATCCAGGCGGCACTGGGGGTTCCACTTGATGGAATGGCGGGTGCCCCGGCCATGGCCGTCGTCGCTCAACAACTCACCTGGCTCTGGACCCGCCCTTGCCGACTGGATGCCACGGATGCCGAGCTGCAAGCAAGCATTCTGGAAGCCGCCTGGACGATCGTGTCACTTGATGCCGAAGTTCGCCGCGCGCACGCCGCTGCAATCGTCGCCACCGCCAGAGTCGACGTGGATCGTGAATTCGCGGAGACCACCGGTCGACTGGAATTCACGGTGGCGCACCTCTTCGACGCGGGCGAGGCTTCCAGAATCGATCTCGATCGAATCCGGGTGGAAGCCGCCGAAGCCGCCGTCGCCTCCGACGCCTCGGACGACATGGCCAGAATCGCCAGACTCGACTTGCTGGCTGCCATGGGACTCCCTCGATACGACACGGACTTCGAGGTGTCCGCGGAAACGACGGACACGGACGAGATTCCAACCGAATTGAGAGTCATCGAACTCGCCGCCACCGCTCGCCTCGATGTGGCGGCCGCCGGATGCCGGGTCCTGGCCGCCGAATCGCGATCCGGACTCGCGGGACTTCGTCGATTGCCGGAAGTAGGCGCTACGCTGGGCTGGAACCGAAACTTCCGGAAGCGCGACGCCTTGATGCCGGGCATCGCGGTGCGGCTTCCGATCTTCGATGACGGCCTCCCTGCGATCGCCGCCGCCGACGGACGACTCCACGATGCGGTCCTGACCCATCTGGAATCGAGACGAAAGGCGATCGTGGAAGCCCGGAGATCCCGAGACCGGTTGATCCTCGCCGAAGCCCGCCGCCGGGGACACGAAGAACGCGTGCTGGGACCCGCGAAAAGCGCCGAGAATCTCGCCTCCACCGCATACACCGAGGGTGTGGTCGATCTCACCGTGGTGCTCCTCGCCCAACAACAACGGATCAAAGCCCAACGCCACACCCTCGACTTCCGACTGGAAGAAGCCATCGCCCGCGTCGATCTGGTTCAGCGGGTCGGCGGATCTCTGAGCCTCGACCCGGTGGTTCCAGTGGTCCCCCGGTTCGATGAACGACTCGCGGCCGACGATTCCCCCCGGGAGAACGTTCGATGACCAAGGTGAATATCGATTCCATCAGACCGGAAGCCGGTGACGACATGCCGATCCCGCCCCGAAGGGCCTGGCTTCACCTGGGCATTCCCCTTCTGCTGATCGCAGGAACCGCCGCCCTGCTTCTGGGGACCGGCTGGGATCTCATTCGTGTTCGCCGCGAAGTCCGAGCGGTTCCCGTGGGCCTGCGGACAATCGAAGTCGAAGCCTCCGCGAATCCGGCGCGAGAAGGTGGCGTCGCGGTTCAAGCCCCCGGCTGGGTCGAGCCGGACCCCTATGACATCTTCGTGTCGGCCCTCACCGATGGCGTGGTCCAGGACATCCTGGTGCTCGAAGGTGATCACCTCGAGGCCGGACAGCCCGTCGCCCTACTGATCGATGATGATGCTCGATTGCAACTGCGGGGCGCGGAAGCCATGGTGGCCGAACAAAGGGGTCGACTGGCGATCGAGGAAGCCACACTGGTGGCCGCCGAACTTGATCTCCGGGAACTCGTCTTCCTCGACCGGCGGGGTTCGGTCGCAGAAGCGGAACAGTCGAGAATCGCGGCCGAACTGGCGGGCTTCCCCGCTCGTCGCGCGGGCCTCGAGGCGACCAAGGCTGAAAAGAAGGATGAATATGACCGCAAACGAAGAGTGGTCGAGTCCGGTGCCGTACCCGAAGGTCCGGTGATTCGACTCGGAATTCGACTCCAAGCGATCGACGCTCAGATCAAGGCCCTCGACGCCGAAGAAGCCGCCGTCGAGGCGAAGCTTCGAGCCGCCGATGCGGAGGCCATGGCGGCAGACCGCGCCCGCGAACTTCTGGTGGACGAGAATCTGGCGGTCGCCGCCGCCACGGGGCGGGTCGAGATCGCCCGCGGTGAACTTGACGCAACGCTCGCCACCCTCGACGCGGCCAGACTCCGGTTGGAACGATGCACGGTGCGAACCCCGGTCGCCGGAGTCGTGATCGAACGCCTCACCTCCCCCGGATCCCGGTTGAGCTTCGGCGACGGCCCCCACACCGCCCACGTCGTCCACCTCTTCGATCCCCGAGAACTCCAGGTCAGGGCGGATATTCCTCTCGCCGATGCGGCTCGGGTGGGGGTGGGCCAATCGGCGGAGATCGTGGTCGACCTCCTTCCCGACACCGTGTTCCGCGGATCGGTCAGCCGCTTTCTCCACCGAGCGGACATCGCCAAGAACACGATCGAAGCGAAGATCCGGATCGAGGATCCGTCACCGCTTCTCAAACCCGACATGCTCGCTCGGGTCCGTATCCTGGAAGCGACGGCCGAGGATCCCGAGAACGGGGTCACCCGAACCGCGACCAGGATCTTCGTTCCCACCGAAGCGATTCAGGACGGGGTGGCCTGGGTGATCGCGGAACGCGAAGGGGATCGAGGTACCGCGCGACGGCGATCGGTCGAGGTCGGCCCCCGCATCGAAGCCGGCTGGATCGAGATCGTCGACGGCCTCCGGCCCGGCGATCTGGTGATCCTCGATGGCGCACCGTCGGATGGCGAAGCCGTCCGAATTCGATTCGACGACGCGGAGGTTCGCTCATGACGCTCATCGAATGCCGAGGCCTCGCTCGAACGTATCGACGGGGTTCCGAAGAGATCACGCCTCTGGATGATCTCGACCTGGACATCGAATCCGGGCAGTTCGTGGCCCTGATGGGACCATCAGGTTCCGGAAAGACCACCCTGCTGA
>CAJWFU010000108.1:0-7063 GCA_913031315.1 uncultured Phycisphaerae bacterium
CGCCGGGTCTACTCGACGGCACACTGGGACTTCTTCGGTGATTACGCGAGCTACGGCCAGCAGCGAACGGTCGGGGAGAACCTGAACGAAGACTTCCACGTCTACCGACTCGAGTGGACACCGACCGCCCTCCGTACGTTCATCGACGGCCAGCAGGTCTGGGTGATGGACATCTCCGATCGAAACGCCATGAGCGGCCAGGAGTTTCACGCCCCCCACTTCCTCGTGGTCAATCTGGCGGTCGGGGGGTGGTTCCCGGGCATCACGGATCCCAATCTGATCAGCGCCACGCTTCCCGCGTCCTATCTCGTCGACTACATCCGGATCTACGACAACGGACACACCATCCTCAGTGGTCCCGGACTGGACCCCGACCCCGAATGCCCGGGCGAAGTCACCGGCGACGACGTCGTGAACGCCGCTGACCTGGGAATCCTTCTGGCGGTCTGGAACACCGACGGCAAGAGCAGACCGGAAGCCGACATCAACGGCGATGGCATCGTGAATGCTTCCGACCTCGGTCTTCTTCTCGGGGCCTGGGGCGTCTGCCCCTGAGTGACACCGGCTTCACCGAAACCCCGAAGCCCGCCTCGACCTCGCGTCCGGGCGGGCTTTTCTTTCGTCCCGACGAGTCGGCGATTGGATCTCCAGTGATCTGGAAGCCTCGCGATCGCCATGAACATCTCCACCGAGTTCCGAACCCCGGCCGGACCGCGGCCGGTACGACCGCACCCGGGAAAGGGATCCCCGCATCCTGTTCGTCATCGTTTTCTTCCGCCGCCCGGAATCCATCGAAACCGATGCGGGCGATCGACGTCGTGAAGAGTCGGCAACCAGTTTCCAGAACGAAAGCACCGATGATCGTCACGGTCCCCCGAACCTCGATCTTCCGGGCGATTTTCCCACGGGAAACACCTGGCCGAAGACTTCATCGATTGGATGCATGCGTCATCGAGACACCGCCGGTCCGGGTTGAAGACCCGAAAAAACATTCGTTCAAGACGGCGTCGATCTCGGAACCCTTCGGCCTCCCACCCGGCACCACGGGCGGCGTCTAGACTCCGAAATCCTGACCGACCGGCAAGAGACGAACGCATTCTGGAGCTCGGACCATGCCCCCCTTTCTATCCCGACTGTTGCAAGTTCTCGTCATCATCGGCAGCGTTACCTCCCCCGCCGTCGCGGAACGCGGGCGCCCGGTGATCGACGACACCCTCGGCTTCAAGCGGCTTCTCAGTGATCAAGGCACCCTTCTTCGCGGCGTCAGCATCTCGTGGGACGGCGGCGATCCGTACGGTAGCCAGAGGAAGTTCATGCCTTCGCAGGAGTCGCTCGACGCGCTCGCCCGCGACTACGGCTACAACACCCTGCACATCTACCTCGAAGGTGATTCCTCCGGGAACACCAGCCCGGTGGGTTACAACGCCGAAAGCTGTGACCTCCTGGTTGATCGATGCGGCAAAGCAGGCCTCTACCTGATCATCACCATCGGATGCAACGGTGAAAACGGGGCCATCCACTCGATGGACTTCATCCAGGACTTCTGGCGGTTCTACGGTCCTCGCTACCAGGCGAGGACCCATGTGATCTACGAGGCGAAGAACGAACCGGTGCATTTCACCGCCGCCCACTGGACCCCGGAAGACTGGGACGACCAGATGACGATGTACCGGACCATTCGAGCCACGGCGCCGGACACCATGGTTCTCCTCCTGTCCTACATGGGCTTCCGATACGAGGGCGCGGTCGCGGATGCGATCAAGAACCTGACCCACCAGGGCGTTGACTGGAACAATGCCGCCGTCGCGTGGCACGGATACGAGACCCGTGAGGGCATCGAGGCGTGCCTGGAACTGCTCCGGCGGACCCCGGGATTCCCGGCGACGCTCTGCACCGAGTTCTGGCCCGGCGACACGGTCGCGGACCCCGGGGTGAAGGACGACGAGTCCTACAACGCGGCGTTCGAAGCCAACCACACCGGCTGGCTGCAGTTCCAGTGGCTGGCGGGCAACGACGCGGAACTTCCCGGGCTTGCGTACCGGCTCGAGCAGGCCGGCGTGGTCTGGACCCCGGACCATCCCGACTGCCGGTGGCCGGCCAGCGGAAGCCCCGTGATCCCCCCCGACGGAAGTTCGATCGCGATCTTCGACCGCGGGCGAGAGCGCTTCATCAGCGCGACCGGTGGCGGCGATCTGAGCGCGGATCTCGAGCGATACACCGGGGACGCCGACGACCGTTTCATTCTTGAACGAGTGGGTCCCGGCCTCGTCGCCTTCAAGGCGAGCAACGGCTTCTACGTCTCGACGTCCGGCAAGCGCGATGCACTCACTCCGGTCGGGACCACCATCGGACCCCAGGAGACGTTTCGGTGGATCGAACTCCCCGGCGGCGACGTGGTCTTCCGCTCGCTCGGCGGTGGCGGCCATCTCATCCGCAGCATCACCCGCACCTTGGCCGGCGACCTGACCCAGCAGATCCTGGTGGCGGATGCCGACCATGCCGGCCTCCCAGAGACCAACTACGTCATCCTCGATGGTCGTCAACCACAGAACGCCCCGGCAAGCTCGATCACGATCACGGAAGCGATGCCGGAGTCCGGACCGTATCTCGGAGCGCCGCATTCGATTCCCGGCGTCATCGAACTGGTTGATTTCGATCACGGCGGCGAGGGGGTCGCCTACAGCGATTCAGCGCCGGGCAACATCGATGGTTTCTATCGCCCGCGAGAAGACGTGGACATCCAGGCGAGTTCCGAAGGTGGGTCGAGCGTCGCGTGGATCGAGAACGGTGAGTGGCTTCGCTACTCGGTCGACGTTCGAAAGACCGGGCGATATCGACTCACGATCCGACACGCCGGCGGGGAAGGCGATCTCACCATCGAATGCGGCGGCGTCGACCTCACGGGACCACTTCGAACCTCGTCGACCGCGAACTGGCAGGATTGGAAGAATCTTTCCACCGAAGTCGATCTCGAGGCCGGTCCGCAGATGCTCTTCGTGCGTTGCGGCGCCGGATACAACCTCCGCAGTCTCACCTTCACCCCCCTTCGACCTTGAGCCCCGGCCGGCGAGCATGCCCGCCGGAATCCACGAAGCCATCTCGTGCGACCGGCGGCACGAACAGACTGCGGCGCCGGCCCGGCTCGCGAGTTCTCGGCGTCGAGCGTCGCTTCGGCCCCGGAGGTGTCGGTCGCGAAGAGCGGGTCGATCGAGCGATCTTCGTCGCCACGGCCTTTCCACCCGCCGCCCGCCAGGAATCGACGATCAACCCGGGTTTTATGCCGGCGTCGATGTCCCGTCGGAACCCGGACGAGGGTCGCGGCACGCGCCAGCGGTTTCGAACCCCAGACCACCATGAAATGGGGCATTTGAACGCCCGGAAGACGGTTGCTGGGATTTGAATTCATTCACCAACGGACCGCCCGGCGAGGGGACAAGAAATAATAGGATGGACCGGCCTTTCCGCCGTCAGACCGGAGTCCTCGATGTCCCGCCGCTTCCATTCCTTCATTCTGCTCCTCGCAACCCTCTGCTGGCCCGCCACCCCGGCCCCGGCTGGAATCTCCGCGGCGAACGAGGATGCCCACGACCACGACCGGTTCGTCACCCAGCCGGTTGATGCCCTCCGCGAATTCAAGGCCTTCACCGTGAGCTTCGACACGGATGCCGACGGCGAAGCCCTTGGCGTACCAGACTGGGTCGCGTACGAACTGCGAAGAGATGCGTCGGCAGGCCGCCCGTCACACCCCCGTCCATCGAAATGGTCAACCGACCTCGCCCTCCATCAACGCGGCATCGCTCCGGACGATTCCTCCTACCGCCATTCGGGCTATTCGCGCGGACACCTGTGCATGAAGTCGCATGCTGGACGAATGGGCCCCGAAGCAGACCGGGAAACCCACACCGTTCTGAATGCCTGCCCTCAGATGCAACGCATGAACGGCGGGATCTGGCTCGCGATCGAGAACCTGACCGGACGCTGGGCGGACGAACATGACGCCCTCTGGATCGTCACGGGTCCGGTCTTCATGAACAGCCCGAAGACCTGGATCGGCGATCCCGGTGAAGTCCCGGTCGCCGTACCGGACGCCTTCTTCAAGCTCGTCATTCGCCAGAACGGCGTCAAGACGTCGGTCCTGGCCTTCCTGGTTCCGATGTACGGAGACCAATCCCACTCCAGCAGCAAGGCGGATGTCCGGCCCTACCTCACCAGTGTGGACGTGATCGAGTCGCTGACGGATCTGGACTTCCTCTCCGCCCTGCCGGATTCGGAAGAGTTGATGCTCGAGCGGGAAATCGCCACCGAGCTCTGGAAGAAGCCTTCCGTCGCCTCCACCTCCAAGGCCGCCCGCCGAAGCAGCGTGACCGCGAAGTCCGATCAGGCAGGCGATCAAGAACGTCGAGCACGAGCCGGAAACGAGCCTTCCGCGGCGGACCGCGCGGCGGCTCGGGAACTTCTCAGCGCCGGGTGGATCTACATCATGCCGCGCCCCAAGAGTTCAAGCGCGGCCTGGGGCAACACGGATGCGAGAACGACCTGGTGGCCTGGCCATTGGGTCAATGAAACCACGAATCGCACATCCACCAGCCAGCCGGTCGGACAGGATGCCTACCAGGGCGACGGAACAACGCCGAAGTGGCGACCGGGCGGGGCTCCGGGGAATCCGTCACCTCTCCAGTGGCTGTGCTCGACCTCGGGCGGGCCACCGAATCCCGGCCAGTGAGTAGGGCCGCGACCGTGATTCGCTGGTTCACGGATTCGTTCATCGTGGACGTAATGCCTTCCCCCCGTGGCGTCCTTCGCCATCCGATTGGAGCGAACGATCGTGTCCACCGAAAAGCATGAGGTTCATCGCGATGGCCGCCTGCTCGGGCTGGCCGACCTCGCACGACTACAGGACGACGCACGGACGGGAAGACTCCTCCCCGGCGACGTCATCCGCGCCCCCGGCGAAGAACCGACCTGGGCCGCCCGGGACTTCCCGCCCCTGAAGGACTTGTTTCCAGTGTTGCCGGACGAGCCGGAATCAGGCGAGGTCGCCCTTCCGTCGCCGGAGCCGAAGACTCCCGGCCGACGGCCGGCCATCGGCTTCTGGTTCACCGGCGTCTTCTGCATTCTGTTCGCCATCGCCGATCTCATTCTTCACAGTTGGGATCTCCACGATCTCCGCGCGGGATCACCGGCAGAGGACCTCGGGGTCCTTGCTCCAATCATCGCCGGAGGGTTCGGGGTCTGGCTCGTGAGCCGGACCAAAAGGCCTCGGGGACCGATGACGCTCCCGATTCTCGTGCTCGCCACCGGGATCTGTGTCGCGCTTTCCTACCAGGGCCTCGAAAGTCGCCTGCAAGTCGGCGACGAATTGATCGTGCAGCGGGGTTTCTACGCCGACATCTGCCCCGGCCGAACGATTTCGGAGCTCCTCGATCACGGCCATGACGATGTCCGCTGGGTTTCCTACTTCAACATCTACGGGCATCGATCCGTCAAGGCGAGCTGCATCGGCTCCAATCCAGCGTCCAGTCTCCTTCTCATCTGGACGATCGATGAGAACGATCGGTTCTGGATCCAATACGCCGCGACCGACGGCGTACCAGTGGAGCCATACGGGATGCTGTCGAAACTCTGCCAAAGGCTGCCTTCTGCCGGATCGATGCCGGACGGGCCACGTTGAATCCATCGGTCACCACGGCGGCTCGAGTTCCGGCGAACCGACCCTCGATCCCAGCGAGCCTCGGTCGTGGCTCAAGACCGGGCTGAACGAACGCCGTCGATCAGTCGTCGATGAATGGCCGGATCCGTCGCACCTTCGGTTCCGAAGGCCAGGACCCGGCTCCCACTGGACAACCCGAGACGGTCCGCGAGTCGCGGCGTCTTCATGGCCCCCACCAACCCCGCCAGACCGGCCACCGCTGATTCACCTGCGGTGATCGACGACTCACGATCCAGTCGTTCCATGAGTGGACCGATCGACCCATCGTCGATCGAGAGAAGATCGTCGACCCCCTGGTCGACCACCGGCCATGCCAACGTCGACACCTCGCCGCACGAAAGGCCCGCCATGAGACTTTCGACTCGAACATCGACTTCGATCCGCCGACCGGCCGCCACACTTTCCAGCAGACAGGCCGCAGGCTCGGGCTCCACCACGACGAATCGCGGACGATCCGCGCCGAATCGACACCAACAATCGATTCCGACCGCGGCCGCCATTCCCCCCACACCTCCCTGCAGGAACACGTGAGTCGGCGGCGATGCCTCGGGCCACTGCTCGCAGGCCTCGCTCGACATCACCGCATATCCCGACATCACGGATCGCGGAACGTCTTCGTAACCGTCCCAGGCCGTGTCGGACACCACGAACCATCCTTCGGATGATGCGGCCGCAGCCACCGCCCGAACCGAATCGTCGTAGTTGCCTTTCACCCGAACCACCCGGGCTCCATGGGCTTCGACCGCCTCCTGCCGACCCTGGCTCACCTGCTCGTGCATGTAAACCACACAGCGACAACCGAACCGAGCCGCGCCCCAGGCCACCGAACGCCCATGATTCCCGTCGGTCGCGGTCGCCACCGTCACCTCGCGGGCCAGCGACGGGTGCCTCCGAAGGCGGACATCCTCGAGGGTGACCGGTGATTCAAGATGCCGCCCCAGTTCCTCCGCGAGAACCGCTTGCACCGCATACGCGCCGCCGAGCGACTTGAAGCTGCCCGGCTCGAACCGAGAAGCTTCGTCCTTGTAATGAATGGAATCCACCCCCAGCTCTGCCGCCAGTTCGGAAAGCGAAACAAGTGGTGTCCGTCGATGGCCGTCCCATCGGCCGATCGCCTCGGCCGCCCGGGCTCGCGCGGCTTCCGGAAGCACCGACTCGATCGATGCCGGACAGGTCGTTCCGACCAGAACACGAGGATTCGAGATGTGCCGCACGATTGAGATATCGAGCTCCGGCGGAAGGCGGGCCGACGGGATCCGGGAGATGTCCCCAAAGCACCGGCAACCTACCACGCCGATCCGTCGGCGACGGAGAGCGAACCGTGTCGGACGTTCGGCATCCGATCGGAGGCTC
>CAJWFU010000109.1:0-7054 GCA_913031315.1 uncultured Phycisphaerae bacterium
CCAGGACAAAGCGATTAAAAGTCGCCTGCTCTACCAACTGAGCTACGGAATCCCGGACCGACCAGTGTAGTCACCCCCCGCGATTTCGCACATCGCCGACACCTGATCCCGGACATGTCCACAACGTGACGGTCGAAAATTCTCCGATCGCCCCCGATTCGGAAGGGCGAATTCACGATTTGAGCGGTCATTTTCCTCGGACGTCCCCCCATGACCCTCGGATTGGGGGGGTGGTATCGGGTAATTCCAGGGAGATCGATGGATTCCTCTCGGTCCCGCTGAATTGGCCCCTCGGGCTGGCCGATGGAAATTCCGGCGTCCAATCCGGCGTCTGGAGACTCTTGACCATGGCCAGCAACCATTCCGATGAAATCACCACTCGCAACTCCTCGGGCCGTTCCTCGAACGGTCTGGGCTCGGTTCTCCTGGCGGCAGCGGCTGCCGTGGGCGCGGGTGCCGTGGTCCTCCAGTTGGGCGGATGTGCCCCCAGTTCCACCAGTGACGCTCCCGTAGCGGTCGCCGGAGATACTGAAGTGGCGTCCACAGCCTGGAACGCGCCGAACTATCGACCGGGTTGGTACGAAGCGGAAGTGCCCTTCGACCAGACGTCGGAAACCGGCGAGGCGTTTGATTCCGGTCAGGAATCCGTGGCATTCGAGGCTGCAGGCCTCGGTGACACCACTGCCGTGCGAGTGAGCCTTTTTCCTGACTTCAGCACCGCCTCGACGCCGGACGACGCTCAGCCGTCGGGCAGTGGCGACTCGAACCTGACTCAGGTCAGTTTCGCGGCTGAGGGTGCGGATTTCGACCCTGACCTCTCGACCGCTGGCGACTGGATGGTGTTCGCCTCCACCCAGCATCACGAGCAGCCCGACCTCTATCGCAAGTCGGTGGATGGCCGCGTGGTCACGCAGCTCACCGCTGATCCCGCTCAGGATCTGATGCCCGAAATCTCACCCGATGGTCGTCGAATCGCGTTTTCAAGCGATCGCCATGGGAATTGGGACGTCTTCGTCATGAGTGCTGAGGGTGGCCCGGTCACGCAGATCACCTTTGACGACGCGCAAGAATTGCACCCAACCTGGTCCCCGGACGGAAAGAAGCTTTGCTACTGCCGTTTCAATGAGCGAACTCGGGATTGGGAGTTGTGGACCCTGGCCATCGACAAGCCCAGCGCTCGGTCTTTTGTCTGCGAAGGCATGTTCCCGTCCTGGTCTCCCGATTCGTCGGAAAACCGGATCCTTTTCCAGCGATCCCGAAAGCGGGGCGACCGTCTCTACGGCGTCTGGACCATTGATCTGGTCAACGGAGATGGTGTGAACCCGACGGAGATCGTGGCGGCTGGAGATGCGGCGATCATGCATCCTTCCTGGTCGCCGGATGGCAGCCGGATTGCTTACACGGTCGTTTCCGACCCGTCAGTCGCGGTCGATGGGATGCCGGTCGAAAGCGACATCTGGACCATCGGCTACGACGGAACCGGACGTATGGCCCTCACCTCCGGTGGATACCGCAATCTGAGGCCGAACTGGGGTAGTGACGACCGCGTCTACTTCATGAGCAATCGGGGTGGCCTCGACGTGATCTGGGCCGTCTCTGGTGGTTCACATTCAGCCTTCGGTGAAGCGATGGCCTACGAGGAAACGTCGGATACCCCGGTTGAAAACGTCACGAACCAAGCCTCGTCCACCGCGGTGGCCGGCGTCAATGATCAAGATTGATTTCGGATTCATATGCCCTCCGGGGCTTTAAAACCGATTTCAAGTCACGGCAAGGCCGGTCCAGAGGGGGACCGGCCTTGTTTTCTGTTTGGATTCTGAGAGATCACCCGATGGAATGGATCGTACGGATGGGAGCATCCGGTTCCGGCCCGTGGCCGGGGCACACTGGCAGGACGCCATGAAAACCGCACGAAACATTGCTCACACAGCCCTCGCACACGGCTCAAGTCTCCTGGTGGGACTTGTTCTGCTGGGGCTTCCAGCTTGTCAGACGGCACCTCCCCTCAAGGAGGTCCCCGTGGTGGCCGCGCCGTACCGGGCGGTCATTGCCGTGGCGCCGTTTTCCAACGAGTCCGGAGTCTCCGTCTCGCTGGCCGACATCGCCTCGATCTCCGACAAGATCGTCACGGCCACCAACGGCACCGTGGGGCCTGATGGCGTCGCTGATGGTGGCTGGAGGGCCGTTCCTCTCGATCGAACGCTCGCGGCGATGAGGCAGCTCGGAATCACTGCGGTCCGCACCGAGGCTGACGCACAGGCGATCATCCGAACCATCCCGGTCGACGGACTGATTCTCGGCACGTTGACGGATTGGGGACCGTATGACCCTCCGGATTTCGGCGCGAACATTCTGTTCATCGGCGATGACGCCCGACTTCAGCCCGCTCTGGACGCGACCGGCCTTTACGGCAAGACCGGGGATACGAACAACCAGGAATCTTCTGATCCGCCCGCCATTCGTCCAATCACGGATCTCGTGATTGAACTCGATGCGGTGAACCATCGGGTCCGGAATGCCGTACGAACCTTTGCCGAGTCACACACGGACGTGACCGGCGGGTTCGATCCTCCCGAGAGGTACTACCTCATGGTCTACGACCGGTACCTCGATTTCGTGGCGGATCGCATCGTCAGCGGGCTTGCCGCCCGGGAAAGGCAGAGAGCCGCCAACGGCGGTTGAAGCCGATTCCGCGCGGGCGACGAAGCCATATCGAAGCTGAAAGTGGTCTGAGGCGTCTCAAACGCTTGAAACGTCGGTTTGGGCAATGGCTTTTGGCGGTTTTTGTTCGTTGTCCGGTAAGGGGGGTGGATTCGCATCCTCACCGGGCCGATATCGATTCTGTGATCGGAACGGTTCGTCCACTTCCGGGCGACCGTACTCCGGCGACCATTCGAGGTTCATCGACATGAGCGACACGCTCCCTCTCGTACAAGCCTTCCTCGACTATCTCGTCGACGAGAGGCATTTCAGTCCCTACACCGCGCGGTGCTACGGATTGGACCTCCGGCAGTACGGAGAATTCCTGGCCGACGAACATGGCATGGAGGTCTCTCTGGAGGCCGAGCAAGCCGTGCTCGTCGCACGAAAGGCCGATCCCGGCTTCACCGACGACAAGACGGTGAGCGGGGTGATGCTTGAGGCCGATGTGGACCGTATCCGCGGATTCCTCGGCTGGATGGCCGATCGTGATTACTCCGCCGCCACCACGGCTCGCAAGATCGCCACCCTGCGTTCCTTCCACAAGTGGATGGAAAAGCGGAGTCTCATCGAGCGGAATCCCATGTTGGCGATCCGAACCCCCAAGCAGGCCAAGCGGCTTCCAAAGGCGGTCTCGGTGGAGCAGATCGAACAACTCCTCGCCGCCCCCGACGACAGCACGCTGCTCGGCGCCCGCGACCGTGCCATTCTCGAGACCTTGTACTCGACCGGCATCCGGGTCAGTGAGGTCGTCGGTATCGACCGTGCGGATCTCGATGACGCCGGCGAATCGATTCTCATTCGCGGAAAGGGACGTCGCGAACGCGTCGTTCCACTCGGTACCCACGCCCTCGCGGCCCTGCGTCGATACGTGGCGATGCATGACGCCGAGCTGGCCGCTGCGGAACTGAAGGCCGAAGGCGAGATGCCGCTCTTCGTGAACAAGCATGGTGGTCGGCTTTCCAGTCGCTCCGTCCGTCGCAAGGTCACCAAGTACCTGGAAGAGGTCGGTCTCGACCCCGAGATCAGCCCTCACACCATTCGTCACAGTTTCGCGACGCACCTGCTCGACAACGGGGCCGATCTTCGGTCGGTGCAAGAGCTTCTGGGCCACCAGTCGCTGTCGAGCACCCAGGTCTACACCCATCTTTCCAACCGAAGGATGCGGGATGCGTACGACAAGGCCCATCCGAGGGCGGAGGCTGGTTGATCGATCGCTTCGCGATCGCACCTCGCCGTATCAAGTCAGGGAATAGGGACTCGTATGACGCCTCGCGACCAGATCGCGGGGCGTCATCTTTTCCGACTTCATGCTCGTCCGTCGCGGCGTGATCCAGCGCCATCGGTCAGAATGGAGCGGTGACGAACGAACTCGTTCAATCGCAGGTGTTCGAGGACGATTGCTTGAATCGGCTCCCGGCATTCGATTCCGGCTCGATCGATCTCATCTACGCCGATCCACCGTTCGCCACCGGTTCCACCCGTCAGGGGCGGAAGCGTGACGGCAACGACCTTGAATACGAAGACCGCTGGCCGTCGCTCGAGTCGTACCTCGGATTTCTCGAGCCCCGTATTCAGGCGATGCATCGAGTGCTCGCGGCTGATGGTGCCATCTTGATTCATGTGGATTGGCGGAGCGCCCACCGCGTGCGATGCCTCCTCGACGAGATCTTCGGCGCCGACCGTTTCGTCAACCATCTCGTGTGGCATTACGGGCTCGGGGGTTCCGCCGCGGACCGGTTTGCGCGAAAGCACGATGACATCCTCTACTACGCCAGAGGGGATCAACGTTGGTTCGACCCTCCGATGGTGCCGGCCACCAGCCGGCGTCTCGCCGGTCGTCTGAAGAAGGCGACCGACGTACTGGAAATTCCAAGCATCAACAACATGGCGAGGGAACGAACCGGGTGGCCCGATCAAAAGCCGCTCGCGTTGCTGGACATGCTGATCCGGGCCTGTTGCCCGCCGGGCGGCCTGGTGCTCGACCCGTTCTGTGGCAGTGGCACCACGGTCGAAGCCGCGGTCCGGAGCGGCCGCCGGGGAATCGGGATCGACCGACATCCGGATGCGGTCGGCATCGCCCGGGGACGACTTGCTGCGGCAGTGGCCGAAGCGACCGACGACGGTTGATCAGGGAAACGTCGAATCTTCAGCCGCCGCTGGCTGGAACCAGAGCCGAGAGCTTCAAGATTCGGTCTTCGTCGATGGTGTCCGCCACCAGGGTCAGATGCCCGATCTTCCGGCCGGGCCGAGCCGTCTTGCGGTAGTCGTGCCAGCGAGCGGCTCCGGTCGTGATCGGAGTCGGTTCGTCACCCAGTTCGTCGATCGTCGGGACCGAGATCGCGTCAAGCTGTGCCTGTGACGGACGGTCTCCGATGGCATTCAGCATGGTCGCGGTCGGGAATCGTGGCTCGGTCGAACCCAGCGGAAGCCCGCAGACGGCGCGGACATGATTTTCAAACTGGCTGGTGACCGCATGCTCGATCGTGAGGTGACCGCTGTTGTGCACTCGTGGAGCGATCTCGTTGACCAGAACCATCTCTTCAAGAACGAAGAATTCCACCGCGAGCACGCCGACGTGCTGGAGTGCGTTCGCGATCTCCACGGCATGACGCCGCATCGCCGTGGCGGCACTCGATGAGATCCCGTGTCCCGGTGCGTCACTTCGTCGCAGAATGCCTCCGACGTGTTCATTCCGAACCGGGGTCCAGGTTTCTGCCCGCCCGTCCACGCCTCTCACCACGAGCACGCTTGCTTCCAGCTCGAAGGGGACCATCGATTCCGCGATCGCAGGAGCGCCCTCAAGCTCGGCCAATCGGGCGGCGGCATCATCGGCGACCGCGATCCGGGCCTGACCCTTTCCGTCGTAGCCACCTCGCCTGGTCTTCAGGATGGCCGGGCGCCCGACCTGCTGGAGTGCCGGCCCCAGATCATCCGGATGGCCGATCGCGGCGAACCGGGGCACCGGAACCCCGAGGTCCGCGATGAAGTTTTTTTCGGTGAGACGGTCCTGTGCCACCTCGAGTGAGCGAGGGCTGGGACGAACCGGAAGGCGATCGACGAGTCGAGCGGCGGCGGAAGCGGGGACGTTTTCAAACTCGTAGGTGACGACGTCGACTTGATCGGCCAGCCGATCGAGCCCTGAAGGATCGTCGAAGGCGGTCTTGATTCGTCTTCCGACCATGTCACTCGGACATCGGTCCGCCGGATCCAGAAACACGCATTCGATGCCGAGGCGGCGGGCGGCGACGCCGAGCATCCAGCCGAGTTGCCCTCCGCCGAGAATGCCCAGCGTCAACTTCGATTCATTCGGCCCATTCATCCCTCGCCCGTCTCGCCGGGTGCGGGTGCGGAGGGATCCGAATCCGCGAGAACCTGTTCGGTCCGGGTTCGCCGCCAGGCGGCCAGGGCGGCGGCCACCGTTTGATCATCAAGGCCGAGGATCGACGCCGCGAGAAGGCCGGCGTTGATGGCGCCCGCTCGGCCGATCGCGAGAGTTCCCACGGGCACGCCGGCGGGCATCTGCACGATCGAGAGAAGCGAATCCATGCCGGACAGGGCTTGCGACCTCACCGGAACCCCGAGCACGGGGAGTGCGGTCTTCGCCGCGATCATGCCGGGGAGGTGTGCGGCGCCACCGGCACCGGCCACGATCACGCGGATTCCACGTGAGGGTGCGGCTTCGGCGTACTTGAAAAGGAGATCCGGGGTTCGATGAGCGCTCACCACGCGGGTTTCGTGGGACACCCCGAGGGTCTCGAGGATCTCGGCGGCGTGCCGCATGGTTTCCCAATCACTGCGGGAGCCCATGATCACACCCACCCGAGGGTCACCGACGGAGTTGCTGGAGTCGCTCATGAGCCGGATGGTACCGATCGAGGTTTCCCGATGGGCGGCCGCCTTTCGAGGATTGGTTCCGGATCGGCTCCGGGGCCACTAGAATGGGACTTCCATGCCAAATCTGATTCTTAACGACGAAACGATCGCCCTCTCCGAACAGGAGCCTGCGACCTTCAAGAAGTTCGCCGAGATGGCGTTCCCCCAGTGCGTCTCGATGCTCAAGCTTCCTCGAGAGCGGCGATTCATCGCGATGCTGCCCGCGGCTTACGTGGTGCAGGCTCGTCGGGAGGAGACCGAATGGTCTGATCCTCTGCTGCAGGCGGCAATGTGGAATCTTCACGATCTCGGCGTCGAACAACTCTCGTTCGGTGCGGAGGCGGCGGCCGAGACCCCGGCCGCCGAGCGACCGGACGGGAATGCAGACGACTTCATTCGGTTCGACAAGGCTGAAGCGACCGACATGGCCCATGGGCGGGCCTCGGCGATCAACTTCTCCACCGTCACGTCGGGGCGG
>CAJWFU010000110.1:0-7053 GCA_913031315.1 uncultured Phycisphaerae bacterium
GGATCTTCATCATTGCGTTGACACGATACGGCGTCGGAGACGTCGGATCCTGTCTGGCGATGATCGCAGGCGGTGAATCAGCCCAGGTTCTTCAAGGCGGCCTTCAGACCGGCGAGGGCCTGGTTGTACGACTCGCGGGTGGAACCATTCACGGTCACGGCGGCCATCGGAGCCGCAAGAGCGTTGATCTTGGCGTTCGGTCGGCCTTCGAGGAGGCTGAAAAGCTGGGCCCCGACCCGGAGGGTGCCTTCGTAGGCCTCGAACATGTCGGGATTCGCTTCAAGCCCGTCCCATTGCCGGACGGCGGCGGAGCCGATTCGCTTGAGCATTTCCTGCAGGGTGGTCGCGATCTGGCGAGTGCTGATGTCACCGGCGGTGGAGTTGTCCGCCAGTCGTTCACGCAGGCCGAGCATCGCCCGATAGATCGCCTTCACGATCGGGCTGGGTGCGTCACTGGATGCGATGCCATTGGCGAGTCTTGCGTAGGCATTGAACTGCATGTCGCGAACTTCCGACCGATTTTCGTCGGTCAGGATTCGGTTCAGGGCGATCGCATTCATGGCTCGGAGATCTTCGAGAACCACGATCCAATCCGAGTCGTCGACCAGATTTTCGGACAGTCGCCGAGCGGTGGAGGTCAGTACCGCGGAACCCAGTCCAGACTGGGGAACGGCTTCCACGGCGATGGGGACGAGGCCGGCAGCGACCAGTCGTCGTGACTTGTCCTTGACGTCGTTCGGGTTGGTCGTGGCCACGATCAGTTCGAGCGCTTCCGGCGTTCGCAGGAAGGCGAGGATTCGAAGCCCGTTTTCCGCTCGCATGGTCTGCATGCCGTCGCCCTGCTGCTGGAGCACCTTCTCGATGCCCGGCACCAGTTCGCTGGAGAACGCTCTCAGGAAGACGCCGGTGACTCCGGGACGACGGGCATCTTGAATGAGGGCGTCCCGAGCGGCGATCAGGTCTTCGGCGTCACCATCGGCGAGGGCCTCGAGTTGGGTCGCGGCAAAGGCCTTGACCTGACCCTGTTGTTCGGTCGATAGTGGCCGGGTGGCCGAAACAAGCTCTCGATCGAGAGGTCGTCCATCGTTTCCACGGCTCTGGGCGTTGGCAGGAAGGACGATGCCGGCGGCCAGAACGAGCGTGGCGAGACCAGTCAGGGTGTGGGAGCGTCGGGTGGACCGCATGAGAGTTCCGGTGGCAAGATCGACCAAGAAGGTCATGAGTAGCCGAAGACACGGGTTCGGCGTCGCTCATGTTCCGGGAGAGGTTCACAGAAGCCCTTCGCGGAACGCCGAACGGTACCCCACTCGGTGCCGAAGCGTCAACGAACGCCATGGGCTTCACAGGTAGACTCCACCAACCGGAATCACCGGAATTCCAGCCATCCGGCACGGCAGCCCATTGTTGCCATCAGAATCGAGATGTGACCTCCAGAGAGGTCCGTCGCCTCCAGGACCGACATGACCCCGATCGTCTCCCGATTCGCCTGCCTCTTCGGTCTTTTCCTCCTCGCCCTGACGGCCTTCAACCGGCCTCTGGCGGCTCAGGGGATCGACGTGGACCCGCAGGATCTCGATTCCTGGGCTGCAAAACGGCTTGCCGCATCATTCGACTCGATCGGTACGAACCTGCTCGGCCAGTCCATGGTCCTCGAGCCTCAACTGATCCTGGCCCTTGGTCTGGCGGACATTGCGACGGATCTCGATCCGGATTCGCTTGAGATCTGGCGGAGGCTCTACGAGGTGGCGACGGCGCTGGAGGCCGACGTGGATGGCGCGTCGGACGCTCGCAGGCGTGCGGTGGAGGCGATGGTCCGGTTGGATCCCGACGATTCCGTGATGCGGCTCCGGCTCATTCTGGATCGAATCGAACGTCGGCCGACCGCGCAGGCCCGGATCGAGGCCTACGAGATCCTGCTTGATCCGGAGAATCTCGAGCGTCTGGGAAACCGGGCTGGAGCCCGTCTGGCCTTCGACCTGGGACTCCTCCAGATGAGGGTCGGGAATGTCGATGCGGCTGCCGGTCATATCGCCGATGCGGTGCGGCTTGATCCCACCTTCCCTCAGGCCGCGGAAATGGCGGCTGGCATGTTCCGATCGGTGGTGCCAACGCCGATCGACGAAGCGGAATTGATTGCGATCGCCTGGACGGCGAGTCCATCGGAGCGATTGCTGGCTCGGACGCTCGGGCAGCTGGTGCTTGCCGACGGTGATTTCGAGAATGCCCAGGATATTCTCGAACTCACCCTCGACCTCACCCCGGGAGCATCCCCCGACCGGAATTCGGTGGTGGCGGACCGCATGCTCGCACTCTGGGGTGCTGGTCAGATCGACAAGGCGATCGACCTCGGTGATCGAGAGTCGAGGTCGCGCGAGGTTCGCCGAAAGCAGGCATTGCTTCAGGAGGGAGTCGCTTCCGATGAAGTGCAAGCCACCAGCATTCCGCCGGCATCCGAAATCGCCTTGATCACGGCCGTGATCAGGGCCCGACAAGACAACCCCGAGGCTCGAGAACGGGCGGTGGAGACCTTGTTCCGTGCGTATCGCTTCGAGCTCACGGAGCTCGGGCGCCGAGTCCGCAAGATTCAGGAGGATGAAGATCTGTCCGAGGCTCGGCGAACGACGCTGATGAAGAACGCGGCCAAACGCCGAGCGGGTTTGTTTGCCGATCAGGCCTGGGCCAGAGCCTGGTTCGGGTGGCAGCCCACGGGGGTGACCTCCACGACGGACGGAGAAGAAGAGAAGCCGTCTCGCCTGTCACTCAAGGATCTCCTCGATGGCGCCATTCAGGGAGGCGAGTTGGATGCCAACCAGCGGGTGGTGATCGAAGGCTGGGCTGCGATCGAGCAGGAGGACTTCAACACCGCCCGGGTGCTTCTGGTCCCGGCGGCGGCATCATCGCCCTACGCCGAAGCAGGCCTCGCGATCCTGGATGAGGTGCAAGGACTTCGGAAGGAAGCGGCGACCCGATATCTCGCCGTCTACGAGTCCAGACCGGGCACGCTGGTCGGACTCTGGTCCCGAAGCCGGTTGGAAGCGATGTTGGGGGTCGGGATTCCGAACACCGAGCGTTCGAGCTTGATGGCCGAAATGCTCAAAGCCACCATCCCTGATGCTTTGGGAAGAGCGATTCGAGATCCTCGTCATGGGGTGCTTTCAGTTTCGGTGAACCCGGTCTCGCTCCGACAGCTGGCGTTCGAACCCACGTTGGTCGAGATCACGGTCACCAACGTCTCCGGTCTCGAATTGGCGATCGGTCCGGATTCTCCGATCTCCCCGACCATCGCGATCGTGGCGGACGTCGCCGATGTGGTGGGAATCGCGGACACGCCGGAGATGATCCGGCTCTCTCGTCCGATCGTGGTGTCGAGCGACCGCCGCTTCTCTTTGCCGCCTCAGGATTCGATTCGCATCGAGCTGGATCTCACCCAGACATCATTGGCGAGGGATGTCTCGCTTGCTTCCATCTTCGGCGGCTCGTTCAAGTTGAGGGCGGTGGTCAACTTCACCGTATCGCCGTCGGGCAACATCGACGGGGGCGTCTTCGGTCGTGAGGGGACGTCGCCGGTGTTTCGGGTGGACGGTCTGGATCCCCTCAACGGCGATCGCTATCTCAGGATCCTCGCGGATCTGAAGTCTCCAGACACGGTGAATGATGCGAAGGACGTCGCCGCGATGCTCGGCCTCGTCCTGCCGCGACCCGGAGAGGAGCCTGACATCACCGACGATGACGTGCTCGCCAGGACCATCGATGCCTGTCTCGGTCTGCCGGCGATTCCCCGGGCATGGGCCTTGTCCTTCATCTTCCCCGGGACTCCGGGGACCGCCCGTCTCGTCGACCGTCTGGTCGCCGACGGCGGGTCACCATCACTGGCCCTCGCCCTCACGAGATTTTCCGCGAAGCCCACGTCAGCGGCGATCAATGCCGGCCTGAAATCCGACGACATCCGAATTCGCCGCATGGCGGAGGCAGCCCGAGATCTCGCCAGAATCGGGGAGATCAGCCGTGACAACCAACTGGTCGACTTCGACGTGGACGAAGATCCCGAGAAGTGAACGATTCCATCGATGACGAAAGTCATCCGGAGTCGCGACCTCGACGGGCCTGGTCGTCTCAGCCGTCGACGCGTTGTTTCATGTTGTCCAGAACGTTCATGAAGTTGATGTAGGCGTCATAGGGGCTGTCGTACGGGCTGAAGTACTTGTGGACATCACCGTCCGCCCAGAACTTCGTGCACATGTAATAGAGATGATCGCTGGTCGACAGTTTTCGCCAGTCTTCGAGAATCCACGGATCACCCTTTTCGTGGCGATCGTAGACGCCCTCGCGGAGGGCATAGAGCTCTTCCACCGCATTGTCTTGAAGAGGGTTGCCGAGCCAGGCGGAGAGATCTCGTTCCGTGTCCGCCCACGAAGTCCAGTTCGGAACCGCGTATTCGTCGACCGGCGCGTGACATTCGAGCACCTGGGACGGCGTGAGGAAGTCGTTCTGCCCCGGATTCACGTCGTAGATCGATCCGGGCAGCGCATCGAGGAATTCGAAGATCCCGGTGTCGGCCCACTGATGCTCGCCGAGCGTCTCGTAGTCCATGAACAGGTTGCAGCAGTATCCGTGGCCGTTGATGTCATTCACCCAACGGGCGAACTTCTCGGCGGTCAGGGGCCATTCGGGCCACCCCTTGTTGCCAAAGCGAAAAGCGATGTCGTCGCTGAGCTGGTAGTTCTTGAGCAGGAGCTGGATCGGTCGTTGTTCGATCGCGTCGGGTTGCCCGTCGAAGCGAGGGGGCGTGTAGACGAAGTTGGGGCTTCGGTCTCCGAGGATCCGATCCACGCCCTCACAGATCACCGCGCGATGATCTCCACGCTTCGCCATGTGGCAGGCGAGATCATCGTGGTACATGAGTTCGGTGTTTCGGAAGACCTGAGGGGTCTGGCCGAAGAGTTCCTTGATCGAGGCCCGGTGAGCATTCACCTGGTGATCGAATTCGTCTCGACTGTGGAGGAAGCAGGGCGAGTGATGACTGGTCTCGCCGATGAATTCGCAGGCGCCGGTGTCCGCGAGTTCCTTGAACATGTCAAGAACGTCGGGGGCCCACTTGCCGAACTGTTCGAGGCAGACTCCGGAGATCGCGTAGCTGACCCGGAAGCGTCCTTCGTGTCGTTTGACCAGATCGAGGATCTTCGCGGTCGCGGGGCGATAGCACTTGTCCGCCACCTTGCGCATGATCTGTTCGTTCGCGTCGTTGTCGAAGTAGAACGGGTCCGTATCGAACACCGAATACCGACGGAGACGAAAGGGCTGGTGAACTTGGAAGTAGAAGCAGACGCTGGCCATAGAGACCAATGATACGGTCCCAAGGCCCTCGGCATCACCGAGAATTCAGTTCTTGCACACAAGCGCGGAATCCGCGCCCGCATTCACGGTGTGACTCGGAGGGCTAGCGGAGAACGTCGCGGGTTCGCAGGAGCTCGAGGATCTGGTTGACCGACTCTTCCACATCCAACTCGTGGGTCGGGAGTACCAGATCCGCATTTTCCGGCAACTCGTAGTCGAGGTCCACGCCCGGGATGTCGGTCAGGGATCGACTCCTGGCCTCTGCGTACAGCCCGGTGGAATCATTGGTCTGGCAATGTTCCAGTGGCGCGGCACAGTGCACGAGCAGAAAGCGATCGCTGCCCACGAGGGTG
Source organism: uncultured Phycisphaerae bacterium (assembly GCA_913031315.1). Lineage (GTDB taxonomy): Bacteria > Planctomycetota > Phycisphaerae > Phycisphaerales > SM1A02. The sequence goes on from CAJWFU010000110.1 coordinate 5,688, forward strand.
GCCGCATTGTCGCGGGTGGCCGCTTGCGGGGCGACGAAGGCGGCAATGCAGACCAGCCCTTCGTCATTGACGAGTTTCGCGGTTTCCATCGAGCGTCGGAGGTTTTCCGAACGATCGGCGGCGGAGAAGCCCAGGTCGCGATTGAGGCCTCGACGCATGGTCGAGCCGTCGAGACGAATCGCGACCCGTCCCAGGTCGAACAAGGCTCTTTCGAGCATCGCAGCCAGATGGGTCTTTCCACTGCCCGCGAGTCCGGTCAGGAGAACGGTCGCCGGTCGTTGACCGTATCGCGCTTCACGCTCTGCGGGTGAGACGGGGTCGGGTTCTCCGTCGCGGCCATCTCCGGACATGGGAGAGGCGGTCCATCGGGCATCTTCGGTTCGGCCGCGAATCATCCCGGCAGCCATCGTCCAGTTGCCGATGCGATCGACGAGGACCACGCTTCCGGTTCCGCGAATCGATTCGTAGGGATCGAAGGCGAGGGGAAAATCGGTTTCGAGTTCCACCTGGCCGATTTCATTCAGATCAAGGGAATCCGCGGCGACTCGTTCGAGGGTGTCGATGTCGAGCCGTTCGACGATTCGCCGGACGCGACACGGGGTGACCCGGGTGCCCTGGCGGAGAATGAACTCCCGCCCGGGAACCAGCCTTTCCTCGTGCATCCAGACCAGGTCGGTGGTGATGCGGGAGGCCACGGTCGCGGGGGCGTCGGCAGCCACGATCACGTCCCCACGACTCGCATCGATCTCGTCTTCGAGGACGATGGCCACACTTCGCGGGGCTCCGGCGAGTTCCAGATCACCGTCGAAGGTATTGATCCGGGCGACGGTCGATTCCGTACCCGCGGGGAGCACTCGGACGCGGTCACCGGGGCGGATCACGCCGGATTCGATTCGGCCGGCGAAGCCTCGGAAGTCGAGATCGGGTCGGATGACGAGGTTCACGGGCATTCGGAACGGCGTTTCCTGAGCGGCGGCGCCGATTTCAATCGACTCCAGGAGCTCGAGGAAGCAGGGCCCGTCGTACCAGGGTGCCTTGGGTGAGGATTCCACCACGAGGTCGCCCTCGAGCGCCGACATCGGTACGAAGTGTTGTTCGCGACCGGGCAGGCGACTTGCGAACGCCTCGAAGTCCGCCTTGATCGATTCAAACGTCTCCTGCTTCCAGTCGACCAGGTCCATCTTGTTGATGGCGACGATGATCTTTGGAATGCCGAGCAGGGAAGTGATGACGCAGTGTCGTCGGGTCTGGACGCTCACTCCGTGCCGCGCGTCCACCAACAGGACCGCCACGTCGCAGGTACTCGCGCCGGTCGCCATGTTGCGGGTGTACTGCTCGTGGCCGGGGGTGTCCGCGACGATGAACT
>CAJWFU010000111.1:0-6992 GCA_913031315.1 uncultured Phycisphaerae bacterium
CTGTAGCCTCCGCCATGGATGTAGACGATCATCGGCAGCGGTTCCGGCACCGTCGGCTTCTTCGGAAGGAGCAGGGAAAGACGATGACGTGGATGGCCGTCACCGGCGTAGGCGACATCCGACACCACACGAACCTGGTCTCTTGGATTCCGATCCGGTCGCCCGACCACCGCGACATGTTCCTCGAGGTCGATGAATCCATCGCCGTTGCGATCGACCCGATCGAAATTCCCCCGGAGATGCTCCGGAACCTCTCCGGGCACCAGCCGGCCGTCACCATTCCGATCCCAGGCCTCGAATCGCTCGTCGACCAGCGGAGAGGCGCCGAGGATCGGAGCGAGAAGAACCACCGCGGACAGGATCCCTCCAACCGAGACCATCCGAGATCGCCGCCTGGAGATCCGATTCCGCGATTCAATCACCGGCTTTTCTCCCGTTCGCTCTCGATCTTCGCGAGTACCGCTTCCACCCGCGGTCGGAACACCTCGTCGTAGCCGTCGGAGGTGTAGTGCAATCGATCATCGAGATACACATCGAGTCTCGGTTCACCCTGGTCGTCGAACAGCCCTTCGTTCACATCGACGAAGTGGCGATTCGGGGATTCGTCGCAGAGCGAACGAATCGATCGATTCGCCTCTTCGACCACGTGCCAACGGTCGGCCTTCTCCGGGGCGCGAGCGATCGAGACGTGGACGATCCGAACCTCTGGATGCTCACCCTCCATGCGTCTGGTGAACCGACGCAACCGTTCGACGATCCGAGAAGCGGGTTCGCCGTCGTTGACATCATTGCTTCCGCAATAGACGACGATGGTCCGGGGCCGGAACGGAGTCACCAGACTCGGGGCGTGCTCGAGGAGCTCCCAGGTCCTCGATCCCCCGAAACCGTGATTCACCACATCGAATCGATCCAGATCCTCCTCGGCATCCGACCAGAGACGAACGATGCTGCTTCCGACCAGGACCGTCCCCTCGTAGGAGTCAGGATCGACCACTGATTCCTCGACGATGGCTTCCACCTCGTCGCGGTAGCGGACCTGACGGCCGGCGGGAACCATCGACCCCCCATCGTCCCGCGGAACGATGGTCGCTTCCGCGAAGTGGATCGCGGTCTTCCCCTCGTGGCTCGAGTAATAGGAGACCAGCAGGCGATCATCGTCGATCACCAACCCGGGATAGCTGGTGTCGCCGCCCGAAGGAAGCGTGGCAAGCATCTCCCACGCCCCATCGTCCCCTCGCCACCAGAGCGAAGTCCGCACGCCGTCGGCAAGGTACTGCCGCCCGGCGATGATCCATCCGTCCCCGGTGGGCGAGCGCACCAGATCGGGCCCCCCGATCGCTTCGGGAAGGACGTCGAAGGTCCAGTCGAGGTAGGGCGGCGAGGCGTGCCCCAGCATCGCCCGAGCGTCGGATCCTTCCCGTCGCACCAGGGCCGTCATGCGTCCAGCTTCATCGATGTGGAGTGCCGTCTCGTTCCCCTCGCCTTCCACGGGGAGATCGACCACGTATCGCCATGCGATTCCATCCTCGCTGGAGACGAGCCGAAGCCCGGAGTCCGCGTCCGAATGCTGATAGACCACGCCCCACGCGGTGCCCGACTCATCCCAGGTGACTCGCCAGAGCCAGTCGGCGCCGGAGCGGACCGCCGGGTCGATGACGACCGGCACCACCGAACCGAATTCCTCTCCCTCGGGGTCGGAGAACGCGACTCTTGAACAGGCCCCGACCAGGGTCCGATCGTCGTAGTCGGATCCACCGCACAGGACCATGATTCGTCCGTCGGGCATCAGGGACAGCTTGGGATCGCGGAGATCGATGCCATCCTCGGCGAGCAGGGCCACCGATCGCCAGGCACCATCGTGGTCGCGAACCAGAACCCGGATGCGACCATCCGCGCCGTAGACGTGCCCGTCTCCTTCCCGAAAGGTGCAGTACAGCCGATCCTCCACACGGAGAAGATCGGTGAAGGCGCTGTGCGGGGCGTCACCGGCGATTCGATCGACGGATTCGATCCGGAGATCCAGCGAACGCTTCTCGATCGGTTTCCACTGGAGATCGAGGACGACCGCTCCGTGATCCGAGGGGAAGACCCGCTGCGGTACGGGAATCCGATCGTCTTCCCATCCTTCAGGCAACGTCTTCGCCGCGACCGGTACCAGCATCCAGTCGCCAACCGACGGATTCCGGAGGTACAGGCGGTCGATCCGGTCGAACGCCTGCACCGTTCCGTCGTCCTTCTCTCGGAACATCGGGCTCCAGGTGATGCCGGGCCGCTGGATCGGATCAGGATGCACCTCCCGGAAGACGTCGACGAATCCATCCTCATACATCGCCAGACTGACGGGGAGATCGAGGTCGCGTCGGTGGCGATACATCCGAGTGGTGTCGACGGTCCAGTCCAGGTGCGATGGGCAGTTGAAGTCTCCGCCCACCAGCGTCGGGATCGAAGGCTCCTTCGTGGAGACCGCGTCGACATCCGCGAGCAGGGCCTTGACCTCCTTGAGCCGGGCCGACGCATCGGTCTCCAGCGCGAGGAGCTGCTCGTCGGTCATCGACGGATCGTCGCGCAAGGCGTAGGTGATGTAGGCGCGATAATCGAGCCAGATCGACCACGCCACGAAGGCCCTGCCCCGCTGGTCCTCGATGCGGACACCCACACCATGCCAAGGGTCATGAAAATGGGTCGCGCTGAAGCCCATGGGTGAGATCACGCAGAGGTGAGGGCTCTCCGACTGGTAGGCATTCCAGCCCAGTTCCGAGGCAATCCAACCACCGAGGGTCGGCCGCTCACCGTCGATGTCGTAGCTCTCCTGCATGAGGATCAGATCGGGCTTCACGTCACGAACGACCTGGAGGATCTTCTCGGGGCCTCGATCGACCTCGTTGCCTCCGCGCCAGGCGTTCCAGACCAGCACCCGCAGGCGTCCGTCCATCTCGCTGCCCGACGCGGGCCCGCATGGCAGAAGGATGCAGGCAATCACGATCCAGAGGCTTCTGATAATCAAATGACTCGAGCTCCTGTTCTGCATGCGGATCGACTTCGAGGCCAAAGAAGAAGCCGGGAAATTTCTGGATATCGACCCATTAACCAGAGTAACGTCCATTTCACCCTCTTAAGACCCTCGGAGCCCTGTGATGCCACGCCCCTCATTCGTCGCCCTGGCCCTCACCGGCATCTTCACCGGCACATCAAGTCATGCCCAGGTTGCCGGCCACTGGCGTTTCGAGTCCTTTTCAGGTCTGAGCGCCCCGGATGCGGGCCCCAACGCCCTCGCCGGCATCCACAACGGCTTGGGGTCGATCGGCAAGGACGTGGCGGCCGACGTGATCCCCCTTCTGGACCTCGCGAACGCCGGAGCCTTCCGCACCCAGTGGCAGGACGCCTCGACCTGCGGGGTGGTCCGCGTCGAAGACGCCGAAGAGTACCTGCGGATGGGCAGCGATGATTTCACGATCGAAGCCTGGGTCCGGCTCTCCCAGAACAGCACCGACGGCGGTGCCAATCAGCGACAGCACCTCTGCTTGAAGAAGCGATTGAGCTCTCAGGACTTCGAGATCGATTACAGCTTCCTGGTTCAGGCGGGAGATCTGGGTTCGACCGGCCAGGAGATGGTGTTTCGGTGCGGCGATGGTGGCGTGATCACCACCATCGTCAGCGATCTCCAGATCACCGATCTCGACTGGCATCACGTCAGCATCGCCTACGACGCCTCCAACCAGCGGATCCGATTCGGTCTCGACGGCGACTTCGATCTCCAGCCGCTCCTGAAGCAGAACTATCCCCAGTATCAGGATGGGGGCCCGCTGGAGATCGGCGGACGTCGAAACGCCAGCAATGTCTACAGCCAGTTCCTTCGTGGCTCGATCGATGAACTCCGGATATCCAGGGCCTATCTGCAGGCGTCTCGGCTGCTCACCGCTCCGTCGAGCGACTGCGACTCCAACGGCGTGGCCGACGAGCTCGACATCAACATCGACCCCTCCATCGATTGCAACCGCAATGCGATCCTCGACTCCTGTGAACTCGCCGACCGACCGGATCTCGACTGCAATCTCGATGGCACCATCGACACCTGCCAGATCGATCCATTCCGCTACGTCCTTGACGACGGCGAGAGCGAGGGAAGGGTCAACTCCGACGGCACCCACACCGCGTGGATGAATCTCATGTTCGTCGAGCAGGGGTACGAGACCGTCACCGGCATCGAGATCCTCATGCCTGCGGACCTCATCGGCGACCCGTTCGGGCTCTACCTGTGGTCCGACCCCGACGGCAACGGTGTGCCCGACGACTGCACGGTCATCGCTCGAATGGAGGATCTGGTGGTCGAGGAAGTCGCGCTGCTCACCTTCGACTTCCCGAGTCCGGTCACCATCGGCCCCGCAGGCACCCCTTTCTTCGTGGGAGCCGTGGCGAGCACCGACTTCGAGTTCCCCGCGACCCTGGACCTCGACGCACCGCACACCCTGGGCCGAAGCTGGGTGGTCGGGCGAAATGGGCCGATCAACCCCGACGACCTCATGGAGGAGGTCGTCGAAATGAACCTGATCGAGCTGTTCATCACCGGCAACTGGGTGGTCCGAGCGGTCGATGCGAGTTCGATCATCCCCTACGAAGACTGCAACCGCAACGGTATCGACGACGTCTGCGACCTCGAAGCGGGCACCTCGGTCGACAGCGACCGCGACGGCATCCCCGACGAATGCGGGATCCCGGGCATCTTCACCGTCCCCGGTGACTTCGATTCCATCGCCGGCGCGGCGTCCATCGTCGCGAGCGGGTCGGAGATCGTGGTCGGACCCGGGACGTACGCGGATCGGGTGGACAACTTCGGCAAGGATCTGGTGATCCGGAGCAGCGGCGGCCCGGAGGCGACCATCATCGACCTGGCCCACACCATCCGGACCGCGTTCTGGATCGAAGGCAGCGAAGGTGGCACCACGATCATCGACGGTTTCACCATCCGGCGATCCGGGGAGACCGGCATCTTCATCAAAAACGCGTCGCCTCTGGTGACCAACTGCATCATCGAGGACGCGATCTCCAACACCGACGGAACCGCCGTCTTCATCACAGGCAACTCGAGCGCGGTGGTCGACTCGTGCATCATCCGCAACAACGACGGATCCGACAACGGCGGCCCGGCGGTCACGATCAACACGGTTTCCCCAGGCTTCTCGACGATCCGCGACTGCCAGATCCTCGACAATCGCAGTGCCTTGTTCGCAGGAGGAATCCTTGCCTACAACGCCCCCGCCAGGATCGAAGGCTGCGTGGTCCGCGGCAACTTCTCCACCGGTAGCCAGGGAGCCGGCATCACGCTGTTCGACGACTACGACAACGAGACCGGAAGCATCATCCGTAACAACGTGATCGCCGACAACACGTTCCAGAACAATCAAGGCGAGGGAGGCGGCCTCTACGTCGCATTCACCGAGACCACTCTGATCGAGGGCAATCTGATCCACGGCAACTTCGGCCTGGACGGCGGCGGCATCTACGTCCGGACCGGCGCGACCCTGATCAACAACACGGTCTACGGCAACATCACCGGATCCTCGGGACGGGGAGGCGGCATCTTCCTCGAGGTCTCCAACTTGCCGGTGCCGGTCACCAACTGCATCCTCTGGGGCAACGAGTCCGGAGGCGGCGAAGATCAGATCCACCTCACCGACTCGGGACTGGCCGATGTGTCCTACAGCTGCGTGGAGGGGGGATACCTCGGACCTGCGAACATCGCGACCGATCCTCGATTCGTCTCCGCCGAGACCGGTGATTTCCATCTGGTCAAGGGCTCTCCCTGCATCGATGCGGGCGACGACTTCGCCACGAGCGAGGACGTCACCGATCTTGATGGCAACCAGAGAATCGTCGGGAAGGCGGTGGACATGGGCTGCTACGAGATCCAGGACGAAACCGCCGGCTGTCCCAGCGACATCACCGGAGACGGGGTGACCAACGGAGCGGATCTCGCCTTGGTCCTCGTCTCCTGGGGCGAAAAGGGCAAGGACCTTCCCGGGGATCTCAACGGCGACAACCGGGTCGACGGTGCGGATCTGGCGTTGATCCTCGTCGGCTGGGGCCCCTGCTTCTGAGCTTCAACCCGTGCTCTGCATCGCGGCTGCGAGGGCGTTCACGCTCAACATCACGATCGGGCCGAGGGCGACACGCTCCTCTTCACCCGCCGCTCTCCAACGTCGCAGCAACTCGACCTGCAGGGCGTTGATCAGGTCGGTATCGGGATTCCGCTCGGCGATCGAACGCTGAATGACCTGGTTGTTGTCGAGGATCTCCTTCTGACCGGTGATCGCCAGGACCACCTTCCGGGCTCTGGCAAACTCCTGCCGAAGACGATCGAGCAATGGCCGGTCCTCATCGCTTTCGAGATACCAGGAGGTGATCTCCAAGCGGGCCCGCGCCATCTCCTGCTGGGCGTTGTCGATGAAGGCACGGAACCAACCACCGTTGGCGTAGGCCCCCCGGCACCGCTCGAGGTTCTCCGGGTCCTGAGCAAACGCCTCTTCGAAGGCGATTCCAGTGCCGTACCAGCCAGGAACGTTCGCCCGCATCTGAGTCCATGCGAACACCCAGGGAATCGCACGCAGGGCGTCGAAGTCCAGGTCTCCGCCTCCTCTGGAGACCGGGCGAGAGGCGATGGGAAGCTCCCCGATGTGCAGGACCGGAGAGCGATCCAGAAACACCGGCCAGAAATCCGGAGCGTCGACGAGTTCCCGGTACGCCTGACGCGATCGACCCGCGATCCGGTCCATCAGTTCATCCATGTCGGGTGCCACTGCAACCGAAGGCTCCTCATCGTCTCGCGAGGCCGTTGACAGCATCATCGCGTTGACGATCTGCTCGAGATGGCGATTCGCGAGTTCCGGTGATGCGTAACGAAACGAAATGACCTCACCCTGTTCCGTGAAGCGGATCCGCCCGTTCCGACTCGCCGGAGGGCTGGAGAGGATGGCGCGGTTGGCCCGTCCCCCTCC
>CAJWFU010000112.1:0-6990 GCA_913031315.1 uncultured Phycisphaerae bacterium
CACAACCAGGTGCTCTACCCCTGAGCTACAGCCGCCAGAAGGGGAGCGGAGAGCCTAGCGTCGGCCGGTTCCCGGCTCAAGGGGGCCGCGAACCGAGTTGTGGTCGGATTCGGCGATTTTGATGGGGTATCTGCCCCGCGGATTGCTCGCATCCCGAATGCTTTTTCGAATTCAACCGTGGAATTTTCCTGTGTTTCGAGCCAAACCGACTCGATTGGTCGATGGGGAGGCTGATACCGTGCACGATTCGCCAGTCCGTCAGTTGCGAGGCCGTTGGAATTATGACTATGACCGCCAGCCGTGTCGCCGATTTCGGCGCTCTCACCCTCCACGAAAATCTCCCGACCGCGAGTCTGGTGGAACACGCCATTCGACGCGGCGAGGGGACCTTGGCCGCGAATGGAGCCCTCGCCTGTGACACGGGTGAGAGGACCGGACGAAGTCCAGGGGACAAGTTCCTCGAGGACACGCCGGCCATCCACGATGCGATCGACTGGGGGAAGGTCAATCAGCCGATCTCTCCAGAGAACTTCGCCGCCCTCGAAGACCTGGCGATCGAACACCTTCGATCGCGGGACGAGCTCTATCGGTTCGACGGCCACGCCGGCGCCGATCCGAAATTCGGCTTGAAGGTTTCGGTGGTCACCGAAGAGGCGTGGCACTCTCTGTTCGCAAGCACGCTCTTCATCAACGCGGCAGAATCGGAACACGAAGGTTTCGAACCCGACTGGGTGATCTACAACGCCTGCAACCTCAAGATCGAGGATCCCGAGAAGTACGGGGTCAAGAACGGCCTTGCGGTCATCCAGAGCATGGAGCAACGGAAGGTCATCATCATCGGAACCCGATACGCGGGCGAGATGAAGAAGTCGATCTTCTATGCGATGAATCACGACCTGCCGAACATGGGCGTCTTCCCGATGCACTGTTCGGCGAACGTCGATCGCCATGACCCGTCCAACGTGGCGGTGTTCTTCGGTCTGTCGGGAACCGGCAAGACCACGCTCTCCGCCGATCCCAACCGGGATCTCGTGGGAGACGACGAGCACGGTTGGTCCGACGACGGCGTGTTCAACATCGAAGGCGGCTGCTACGCCAAGTGCATCAAGCTTTCCCAGAAGGGCGAGCCCGAGATCTGGAACGCGATCCGCTTCGGCAGCGTGCTCGAGAACGTGGTGCTCGATGATCAGCGGGTTCCGGACTACGACGATGGTTCCAAGACCGAGAACACCCGCGTGACCTACCCGGTCGAGTTCATCGACCATGCTCGTCAGCCGTCGATGGCGGGCCACCCTCGCAACGTGGTCTTCCTCACCGCGGACGCGTTCGGCGTGCTGCCCCCGGTCTCCCGACTGACTCCCGAACAGGCGATGTACTACTTCATCAACGGCTTCACCTCGAAGCTCGCGGGAACCGAAGCGGGCGTCACCGAACCGCAGCCCGGATTCAGCCCTTGCTTCGGCGGGCCGTTCCTGCCTCGGCCTCCCATGGTCTACGCCGACTGGTTGAACCGTCGCATCGCCGAGAACGGCTCCGACGTCTGGCTGCTCAACACCGGTTGGACCGGCGGTCCCTACGGCGTTGGTGAACGTTTCAGCCTCAAATGGACCCGAACCTTCGTCGACCGCATTCTCGACGGCAGTCTGTCTTCGGTCGAGACCCGGGTCCATCCGGTCTTCGGTCTGCACATGCCGGTCGAGGTCGCCGGGGTGCCGAGCGAGGTCCTCGATCCGCGGAACACCTGGGCCGACGGTGCGGCGTACGACGTCGCGGCCGCGAAACTCGCGGCCAGCTTCCGTCAGAACGACGCGAAGTACGAGATCTCCGAGGCCGTTCGGCAGGCCGGGCCGACCACTGCAGTCTGAGCCACACGACCACCAGCGACCCTCCCGGGTCCCCGTGAACCAAACGACGCGGCACGATTCAGCGTGCCGCGTTGTCTTTTTGATGGCGGGCCGGGTCATTGGGGGAGGGAACGATCGACTTCGATTTCTTGGAATTCCCCCGATTTTTCCGGTCTCTCCGGGTTTGAGCTTCGTAGAGCAAGGTCGGTGATCTTCGAGCCTGAAGATCGTCGAGTTCCCCTCCCAACCCAGCCCGAAACGGACTGGCTCTGAATGCAGGAAACGACCATGAATCTGAAGATCGGGAAATGCCTGTTGGTTCTCGCTATTGCGGGGGCTGGCAACGCCGCTGCTGCGGACGGCACGGGCGTGAGGAACGGGAGTTTCGTCGACGATCCGGGAACGACGGAGCCGTCCTGGTTTCGGTCGGATCCATGCCTCCAGAAACTCGATCCCGATCCGCTGCTCTGCCCGTCGGCCCTGGCCGATTTTCCCTGGGAAGGGAATCGATTCATCAGCATCGGGCCCTCGGTCGTCCACCGGCCGGCCTCGATCGAGGAGGGGGCGTTGCCGCTGACCTCGATGGGGGACGAGACCTGCCTGGTACCGGAGGGGGAGCGTCTCTCGGTACTGCGCTTGAGAGTCAATCATCCTACGGCTCCGGGCCCTGCGAACTTCTACGGGGAGGCCGATCGCACGGTCGGCAACGTCTATCAGACCGACATCCACCTTCCGGAGGCGGAAGGAGAGGTCGGAGAGAACGACGTCGTGCTGCTGCGATTCGATCACTTCGGTCTTCATCCCACTGGTGGCCCCGCCGCGAGGGTGCGTCTCATCGCGGAACGTTTTCGTGCCGAGGATGGCACCATCAAGGACGTGGTGGACTGGGGCGCAACCTGGGAGGAGATGCCGTTCATCGACGGATTTGCCAACGACTATCGAGCGTTCGACGTCCTGGTGCTTGGATCGCCCGTTCATGGGTGCGAGGATGCCGATGGCGCGCTGCTCGAGCACTGGATGCCGAGGCAGTTACCCGTCTACTGTCCCGTCGACGAGACGAGCTGCGAGGGCTCGTCGTGTCCCGGCGACGACGAGGGGATCCCGCTCTTGTCTTCGCTGTTGTCGATCGATCGCAAGGTGGACATGCCTCTTGCCGGCTGGCGGACCACCGAGATGAGAGTGGCGGTCCAGCGGCTTCCCGATTGGAATTGTTCCGCGGGGTTGGAACAGCTCGCCGACTATCGATTCACGATCGCCTTCCAGCTTCCAGAGGAACTGACCTACCTCGGTCCCGAGGTGGATGGCTGCTCGGCGAACGCCGACTGGGAGAAGTCCTCGCGCAACTACCGGGAGGCTTTCCGGTTCCCTGCCTACACCGAGATCGATCAGGTCGAGCTCGGACTCGCTTCCCTGGATGCGGGCATGTTCCAGCCGTGTGACTTCCCGTACGACGGACAGTGCAACCAGATGCCCACGGCGTCATGTCCGCCTTGGACCTCCGGCGGTGGTTTGGTCACGGAGTGTGAGTTCCGGCCGCGAGCAGGTGGAATCCCGCTCGAGCGGGATCCTGACATCGACCCGGGCTCCCCGGGTGACGGCGGGGTCGACCGGGAGTCCGAACGCGACTGGAGGAAGCTCGTGTACAGCGCCGTGAATCCCAATGTGCACACGAGGTTCGTGGCGAGTTCTTGTTACCAATCCTCCCAGAGGACCCCGTATCAGAGAAGGATGGGGGAGATCGAATTCATCCCGGCCACGTTCCTCGATCCGGCATCATCCTGTCCCGCGGATTTCAATGGCGACGGAAGCGTCGATGGAATCGACGTGGGGGCGTTCCTCGGTCGCTGGAACACGAGTGACCCGCAGTTCGACCTCGATGGCAACGGCGTGGTCGGGTCCGCGGACCTGGGCCTGATGCTTGGAGGCTGGGGGGTCTGTCCCTGAACCGGGCAAGGGTCGATTCGAGGCGATGAACGTCGTCCTCCGGGAATCTCTTCAAATCATGCGACGCGGCGCGAATCATCGCGCCGCGTCGTTTCGTGACGGATTCTCTCCGTGGTCGAGGAGGTGTCATCCGACTGCTTCCAGATCGGCACGAGTTCCAGGATGTGAGGTGTCCATTTCTCCGTGGCGTCCTCCATCCAGTGGCCAGTGCCGTTCGGCTCTCGGATTCGGGGGACGTTGAACACCAAAGGTCAACTCCGTGAATGCCAGGACCAGGCCCGCCTGATTGATGGCCATGTCCAATCGGGGCGGCAACCTCCATCGCCGGGTCGGATGGAGTCGTCGACGGATGTTTCACGCAGGGGTCGATCGCCGCATGAATGAAGACGAACGTCAGCAGCTGCGATGATGGTCGATTCACCACCGTGGTCGTTGGTGTGGATCCTCCGAACCGCGATCGACGGAGTGTTCCCGACTTTCAGATCGGACGTGCGGACCCGGTCCGCCACGTCAGTCCCGCCCTCGGTGTCCGGCAGGTCGGGATCGCGGTCTGGAACCGCTCGCGGTGCCGCGCGACGCTCCTTCCCGGGGTCCTCAGGCGAGCGGCTGGTCGACGACGGAGGTGATCCTCGATCTGCCGTGGGGCGTGCGAAGGCCGTTTCGAAGAGATCAACGGTGACGGCGCCGTCAATGGGGCGGATCTCGTCTCCGCCCCGGGCACCCTGGGGGCCGGATTCCGGAGAGTCTCGATCCACGGGAACGATCGATGCACCCCGGGCCCCTGGACTTCAAGGTCCAGGTATCGACTTCGTGGGGGAAATTTCGATGACTGCCCGAATGGAGGTTTGCCGATAAGCATGCGGATCTTCGGGGTCTGGTTGCCGAACTCCGCTCCGATGACGTCGAGAGGGGGTCGAGGGTGAAAAGATTTGCGCGGCGAGATCTGCCGACCGGCTTCATTCGCGCAGGTGAACGGCCGATGACTCCGGTGGTGAGCAATCGCACGGAAGCGAACACCGTATCGGTCACGGAACATGGGACGGAACTCGACATGAATAACGATCAGTTCAATCTTCTGGACAAGGACGTCCTCACCACGGGCGAGGTTGCAAAGATCTGCAACGTCGCCAGTCGTACGGTGAGCAAGTGGTTCGACTCCGAGCAGCTCAAGGGCTACCGGATTCCAGGCTCGAAGGATCGCCGCATTCCAGTGGCCAACCTTCTGACCTTCATGCGGGAGCACGACATCCCCATGGACGGCCTGATGAGCGGTCGTCCGCGGGTGCTGATCTGCGACGACGACGGTGGAGCGGTCGAGACCCTCACCGGCGTCCTGAGTGAACGAACGAATTTCGACGTGCGAACCTGTGAGAGCCTGTTCGCCGCGGGCATGGAGTGCGAGCGATTCCGCCCCCACGTCATGCTTTACGAACTGGGCGTCTCCGATGGCGATGGACGCCAGATCTGCGACCTGATCCGGAGCAACGAGGATCTGCAGATCACGCGAATCATCGCGATGAGCAGTCGCATCACCGATGGTCAGGTCGTCCAGCTGCAGCAGTGCGGCTTCGATTCGGTCCTCCGCAAGCCCTTCACGGTGCGACAGGTGATCGAGTCGGTCGAGACGGCCCACGCCGTCGTCTATTGAACGAAGGACCGGCGGTCCCCGGAAGGGGACGCCCCGCAAGGACGCGGGTACGCCCCGCCTCGGCCTCTGGGCCGCGGCGGGGCGTGGTCTTTTGAAGTCGGACTCGGGAGTGGTCCTCCGCGGTCGAGCCCGGAGCCCGGCCGTTGACCGACCCGGGGGTCGGCGACTCCAGACGACGATCGGGGGGCGGGTCGTGCTAGGCTTGCGGACCATGAAAGTGGCTCTCGCTCAGTTCGACGTGACGATCGGTGACCTCGCCGGGAATGCAGACTCGATCCGCAGGCTCGGACGCGAGGCTGTCGATGCCGGCGCCGATCTTCTGGTACTGCCGGAACTCGCGATTCTCGGATACCCGCCACGTGACCTCCTGCTTCGGGAGGAAGTCGTGCCGGCCTGTGAAGCCGCGGTCCAACGGCTCGCCGTCGATCTTCCGCTGCCCACCCTCGTCGGTTCGCCTCGTCGCGTCGAGGGGGGCTCCCGTCCGATCTCCAATGCGGTGGCGCTCTGCCGAAACGGACGGGTTGAGGCGTGGTACGACAAGATGCTGCTTCCCACCTACGACGTCTTCGACGAGGCTCGTTGGTTTGAACCCGGAAAGGCTCCGCTGGTCTTCGAACTGGAGGCCGACGGCGTTCGTCGTCGGATCGGGGTCCTGGTCTGCGAAGATCTCTGGCGGGCGGAGGATGCCGGGGTGTCTCGTCGGTACGAGGTCGATCCGGTGGCGATGCTCCAGGGTCGGGGGTGTGATCTGGTGGTGAGTCCCAGTGCCAGTCCCTTCGTGGCCGGGAAGCACGGTCGACATCGGGAGATCCTCGCCGCCGCCGCGGCCTCGATCGAGGCGCCGGTGGCGATGGCGAACCAGGTCGGCGCTCACGATGACCTGGTGTTCGACGGTGGTTCGATGCTGGTTCACCCGGATGGATCGATCGGTGCGGCCTCACCTCGATTCGAGGATCACCTGGTGATCGCGGACGTCCAGGAACGGGCGGGGACGACCACGACGGACATGGCAACGGTGGAAGAGCATTTTCACGCGATTCGCGTGGCCATCCGCGACTACGTTCGAGGGAGTGGGCATGCCTCGGTGCTGCTCGGGCTCTCCGGTGGCATTGATTCGGCGCTGGTCGTCGCCCTCGCGGTCGCGGCCCTCGGTCCCGATGCGGTGCTTGGAGTTCTGCTCCCCAGCCGCTTCTCCTCCGAAGGATCGAAGCGAGATGCCCGGCTCTCCGCCGAAGCCCTGGGCATCCGGGCCGAAGAGATTCCGATCGAGGCGATGCACACCACGGTCGCCGCGGCATTGGATCCGGTGCTGCGTCACGACGGGGAGGGGCTGGAAGGATTGGCGGATGAGAACGTGCAGGCTCGAAGCCGCGGGCTGTTGCTGATGGCCCTGTCCAACGCGCGTCGTCATCTCCTGTTGTCCACCAGCAACAAGAGCGAATTGGCCGTGGGCTACTCGACCCTCTACGGCGACATGTGCGGCGGAATGGCCCCGATCGGAGATCTCTACAAGACCGAAGTCTTCGAACTCTCCCGATGGATGAATGACTGCTA
>CAJWFU010000113.1:0-6980 GCA_913031315.1 uncultured Phycisphaerae bacterium
GATGCCGTCGCGGGTGATCCGGTAGGCGTTGAATCCATCGGCGGTGGTGGCATTGACGAACTTGGCGATGATCTGATCCAACCATCCCGGGTGAGCCAGTGCGAGGGCCTCCCAGTTCTGGAAGATGTCCCGCCAGTTTCCCTCGTAGGAAAGAAGACGATTCCCCTCGGCGTCACGAATCCGGATGTTGAATCGATTCCAGGGTCGGCTCGGATCACCGTGGCGTCGGCCGAACCAGAAGGGCAGATACTCCAGAGCCAGTCGCTCGAGATCGGGGTCACCGGCGGCGGCCGTCTCCTCCAGCAGAGTGGTTCGGGCGATGATCTCGTCGTCGGGGCGGGTGGCGAGCCAGCTTGCGTGGCGTTGCGCGACCGCGTGGTTCCGCAGGTGACAGAACGCGGTCCAGTCACCCCAGGGCAGCGTCTCCCGGTCGAAGGGGATGCCGCCGCGCATGTCGTTGTAGAGCGTGTTGGTTCGGTGATGAGCATCCCCGATGGGATCGCCGGAGTGCTGGAGTCCATCGGTTTCGGCGGAGATCGCGTCCATCGCCGCGGAGGTCGCCTCGACTTCAAGCGTCAACGCCGATTCCAGATCGGTCTCGTTGGCGAGGCGGTTTCGAATCGCGGCGACCTGGGTCTGGGATCGATCGACGTCGGCGACCGTGGTCCAGCCGGCGTGGCCCTCGGTTTCGAGTTCGACCACCGCGTGTCGAAGGTAGGCGGTCGCGCGGCCCACGACGCGGGGCGTTGAGCGGGGGGATGCCCCGCGGGCGAAGCGTTCGGATTCGGCCGCGTCCAGCACGATCGCGGCTCCCGGAAGTCCGGTGCCCCAGGCGATGGTCGCGGTCAGGGACTCGGCCGGTTCGGCGCGGTCACTGAGCGCCGACTCCATGCTGACCGTCGCCAGCCCCTCGGATCCCACGATTTCCGCTCGGGTGTAGGCGTTGATCAGGCAGCTCATGCTCTGCATGACGCCGACTCCGGCACCACCGGCCACCAGCTCTCGAAGTCCGTCCATGACCTCGATGCTTCGAGTCTCCCGCCCATCGTCGAGGCGGGTGATCCTCACTCGTCGGAGGATGCCGGATGAATCGGAGAAGCACCAGCACGCGCTGGCTCGCAGGCCGAGGCCTTCGTGGGTCTCCTCGATGAGAAGTCGATCGCCGGCGGTGGAGCGGGCGAGGCTTCGCGTGGTCTCGGGGGTGGGGCGACCGGTGAACGGCTCCCAGATGACCCCGTTCTCTCGAATGCCGGTCCAGCCGCCGGAGAAGCCCTGGACCTGATGCAGAAGATCATCGGTCCGGTAGGGGAAGAGGGATCCCTCGGCGTTCACCCGCCCCGCGGCGAGTCCGCCGGCGGAAGAAGCGTAGAGCCAGTGATCGCTGGGGCTGACCACGCCGACCAGAAAGGGATCGAGTCGATCCACATTCGGAATCACGTAGTACTCGGTCCCATCGATGATCTCCAAACCTTCCACGTGGCCCGTGGTCATTCCATTCCTCTCGGTCATTGGTGTGGCATGTTTCAGTGGACGAGGACGATGTCCGCCCCGTCGGCGCTCGCACTGCTCATGATCCCGTCGACCACTTGTTGGGTCTCGAGGGCCCATCGGGGCCATCGCGGATCGATGGGGTCCATTCCCAAGGCGATCCGCGAGAATCGTTCGATCATCTCCGTTTCCTGGACGCAGTCCGGAATCACGAGACGTTCACAATGACGCTGATGAGCGGCGTCACCTTCGGTCAGGGTCGATTCGGTTTCGATCTCCAGCACGGCCTCGGTCGGACTTCCGATCACGAAGTCATGCATCCACATCGCACCTTGCTCGCCCACGATCTCCACCCACTGTCGGAGCGGATGGCGGAAGGAGCACTGGAAGCGGGCGATGCGGGGTCCCTCGATGCCGTCGAACTGCAATTCGCCGGTGGTATGGATCGGGACGCCATCATGAATTTCATGATGGCGAGCCCGAACGATCGTCGGCATCCCGCCCATGGCGATCAAGGCGATACGGACGTTGTACCACCCGAGGTCGCCGACGCACCCGAGTGGTTCGGTGTCCAGCGAGGCTCGGATGTTGGATTCGAGGAACGACGCATCGGCCCGGAAGGTGAAGGCGGTCTCCAGAAGCGTGGGACTCGGGCCAAGATCCGGCAGGCGCTCGATCAGGCGTTCCATCCGATGGTGGTGCATGAACATCACGCCGTCCATGAACTGGACGCCGGCATCCGCGCATGCCTCGATCATCTGTTTCACCGCCTCGGAGTGCGGGGCGACCGGTTTTTCCGAAAGCACGTGCTTGCCCGCGCGGGCGGCCGCGATCACCACATCCCGGCGAATGGTGGTGGGAAGCGGAACGTAGACCGCATCGATTTCGGGATCCGCGAGCAGGGCGTCGTAATTTCCGTGCCCGCGATCGAGGCCGTGTTCTTCGGCGAATGCGGCGGCGCGATCAAGGGTCCGACTCGCAATCGCGACCGGAGTCGCATGGGGAGCCAGATGCATGGCTCGAACGACCTTGCGGGCGATTCCGGCGGTGCCGATCACGCCCCAGCGGCATGTTTCTGGGAGTTCGGTCATGGGTGTCTTCCGCCGTTGCGGGCCGACATGGTAGCGGCGGACGGCCCGATGGCGAACGAACATCGGCCTGGCCGGACATGGGCGGCTCCGGCCGATTGCTGGAAAAGACCGCGGAGGTATCGAGACGCTCCGTTCATCAGGGTGCGGTGGTTGCCAGCGGCGTGACCCGGATTCGGGTCACTTCCCGGCTGCGTCCCGCCGCGGGCGGAAGAATCGACTGCTCCACCAATCGGGCTTCCAGAAGGAGGGGGGCATCGAGTCGGATGCGAATCTCGCCCCGTCCGTCGGCTTCCACCGCTCGACGCTGGGTTTCACTCGCGGCGTCGGCATCGCGGACCCGTCGGCGGTATTCGATCTTGAGTCTGGCGGTGGTGGCGACCCCCGTCCCGGATGCCGCTTCATCGGTTTCGAGCAGGGTCCAGGTCGCGTCGATGCGAGCGGGCACGCCGGTTTCCAAAAGAACCCAGCTCGCGGTCCAACTCGCACCCGGGGCGATGGGTTCGGTGGGAAGCTTCGCCTCCGCCAGGTTCATCGCGGCCGCCAGTCGACGGGTTTCGAACTCCGCGCGCCGATCCGACTCGGGGAGCCGGATCTTGACGTCCACGGGAGCCAGGCCACTCCGGTCGTACCGCTGGGTGATCATGGCTCCGTTGGTCCGGGCGATGGAACGATTGCTGATCTCCTCGAATCGAATCGCGCTCTTCATGGCGTTGGGATCACTGCCCGGCGGTCGACTCGTCCTGGAATCGGTCGCCTCCTTGGCGTCGGCGGCCCGTCGCGGTGGCGCCTGGCCGGCGCCATCCACGGGCTCGACCTCGATCTCGTCCTTCATGGCGGCCTCACGGGCGTCTGCGGTGGGTCGGAAGCCCACCAGACGTGCAGCGCCGTTCTCGACCCGCCAACGGACGATCTTCTCCTGGGTCTCGGGATCAGTGGCGAGGCGTCCGGCGATCGTCCAGAGCTTTTCGATCGGAGGACGAGTGAAACCGACGATCAGGATTTCCGGATCGACGCTGTTCACGTCCGGGCGTTCGAGGGTGGTCGGTACGGTCCGGGTCGCGACCTGCATCCGACGCTCGACTCGTTCGGTCGGTCGCCACCGCAGGGCGACGGGGTTGCCTTCCCCGGTGCTCAACAGCGTCACCGGCACCGTGAGGTTGCGTTCGTCGGTCTTCGACTGTGCGAGGGCGGGGCTGGCGAAGGACAGGACCGCGGTGGCGAGAACGGCGATCACGCGGTCGGGGAGGCTGGGTCGAACAAGGAGTCGGTGGTGCATCGTGAGTTCCGGAATCGAGGTCTCTTCAAGGTACCTCGGTGGCGGTCTGGGTTCGACCTCGGATGTGGTTTTCGAGGCCGATGGAAGAGAAGGCGGTTTCAGTCGACCGACTTCAGGACCGGTATCTCGATCTCGAATCGGCAGGGCCGTACCACGGAGAGCTCCGGAGGGATGGCGATGCCCGGTTCTCCGAAACGTGCCGATCGATCGACCCATCCGGCCCACTTGAAAAGGTCCAGATCAGTCGAGTCGAATCGAAGGGTGATCCGTGTCCCTTCTGAGAGGGGGTGGAATTCAGGAATCCGATAGCCGCGGAGAAAGCCGCTTTTGGAGGGGTCACCCGCGCGGTTTCGGGCGGTGGTCCGGCGTTGTTCCTCGATGGTCGGATAGTGGAGGACGCCGCCGGATCGATTGAGATGATCGAGGTCGATCAGCACCGTCCGTGATTCGCCGTCGATGTCGGATTCCAGTTCGATCCGTGGCGTTCCGAGGATGGCCGGGTGATGGCGAGCCATGCCCAGGGTGAGGGTCGTGGTGAACCCGTCGGAACCGACCTGCAGCCGGGAGTGTGCTTCAAGGTCCGCGGCAATCGCCTCGCAGTCGGCGACATCGGCACGAACCTCCGGTGGAGGCACCTGGAGAATCTCGATCGGCGTCGAGAGTTCGTGCCGCCGGGACTCCGATCGTCGATTTCCTCCTCGCTCGACCAGGGTGATTTCGACCGTGACCGAAAGCTCCTGCGCTCCGAGCGGAAATGCCACGCCGTCGGCCCGCCAGCTGACGTCGCGTGTACTTCCTGACGCCTGGTTGGGAGGCCAGGGCGTGTCGGTGCGGCTGCCGACGGGGAACGGAGCTTCATAGTTCGAGAGGGATCTCGAGGCGACTCGGACTTCGAGTCGAAGGGGAGCGGCTCGGGCCGCAAGGATCGACTGGTACCGATCGACCTGAAGGTCACCCTTGAGGTCGAGGCGGAAGTTCATTTCGTGGGTGGAGGAGCGTTCCGGCGTCAGGGTGATCGTGGGCCAGAGTGACGGGATCGCGAAGAAGTCCTCGTCCGCGACGAGTCCCGCGCCCCATCCCTCGACCAGCAGTTTCCGCCCGGTGGCGCCGCCGTGCCGCGGTTCATCAAGTCGGTCCAACACGTCTTGCGCGATCGTCTGCAATCGCTCGGGTGGGAGGGAACCGGCGCATCGCCGGCGGTCGACTTCCTGGAGGACCGGTGCCGACAGTTCGTCGGAAAGCCGTATCGCGATCGGTACGTCCACCGAGACCAGCCAGCCGGTCGGGGTGAACGGGAGACGTCGAAGATCGAAGGCCAGGGTCACCACCAGCATCATGCAGGCGGCCGCGATTCCCAGGAACCCCCAGCGACGGCAGAAGTGCCGGCGACGGATCTGTGCGGGAGAGGCGGTGGATTCGTCAAGACCGCCGATCAGGGAACGGCCGCATTCCGAGCACCTTCGATGTTCATCCGGGGTTGCCGTGAGGTCGTAGCCGCAGTGGCGGCAGTACCGACCGCCACGAGGCAGAGGCCGCACGCCGGCGAGTGCGGTCACCAGCGAGATGAATAAGAAGACCGTTCCGACGATCCAGAGCGTGTCGGCGTTCATGGGACGGATTCCAAAGATGGGCATTGGACCGTGGAACGTTCATGGTAGTTCGGGAATTTCAGTGGTGATGAAACGCCCCGGCCTCACGGGCACCGAGAACCTGATGGAACCACGGAGAATCCGATGGATGTGATTTCGAACCGAGGCCCGGTCTTCACCGTCCCCGAATCGAGCCTGCTCCTCGACCAGGCTCCACCAGGCGACAGGGTCGAAGTCGGTGGCGTCGAGCGTGACATCAACGAAGTCTCCGGCTTGAATTCGGCCCTCGTCGAGACCGAGTCGGTGGGGGATTTTGCACACCGCGAGCAGCGGCGGTCCGGTTTCGGGCGGGCGGGACGCCTGCCATGATGACTTGTGACGCGAGCTCGATACCGAGACCCAGTCGGGTTCGACCTCGATTTCGAGCACTTCTGCAATCGGAATCGTGATCTGGAGCGTCGGAGTTCCCAGTTCCAGGGCATCGAATCGACTGCTTCGCAGGATCAGCACCCCCGCGGCTCGGTCGGGACTGAATTCGAAGACGCTGTGTTCGGCGAGATCCCGGTTGAGTTCCGCGCGGAATTCCTCGGTGCGGTCGAATCGAGGGGGCGAGTTCAGGGGGGCTGGAAGCGCCACGCGGTGGACCGATCTCTCGCGGTGAACCAACTCTTCCTCACGATCTGGACGTCGCCGGATGAGTCGGGTTTCCAATTCCAGTTCGATCTGGCCCGGGTGCTCGGAGAACGGCTGGTCGGGTGGCGGCACGACTTCGATGTCCACCATGGTGGTGCCGGAGATCGGCCAGCGTCGCAGTCGACCGACCCAGTCGCTTTCCAACCGACGCCCGCCGACGGTGGCCGCGGTCAGTACGACTTCCGCTCGCAGGTCCCGGAAATTCCTGCGGCGAAGCACGTTCTCGATGCCCGGTGCCATGCCGACGACCCCCATCTGGAGCCTGATGCCGTGAGTGGTCGCCGCAAGCAGTTGGTGGGCGTTCCGGGCTTCGGAGACTCGAGGCCGTAGTAAGGGGAGATTCAACACGTCGTCATCCGTGACCAGGCCGGATTGGAAGGCGGTGGCGAGGATGATTTCGGTTTCAGCGGTCGAGGGCTCGCTTCCGCCTCGGTTGCGAGAAATCAGTTTCTCCGCGAGGTTCTTCAGCGTGTCATCCGAAATGTCTCCGCGAATGCCGCGTCGCCAGATCTCGTGATAGTAAAAGCCACTGATCTTCGGGTTGGAGGGGAAAGTCATCGCCTCCTTGATCGGGAGGGCGCTGGTCCACCAGGCGTCGATCGTGGTCAGCCAGGCGTTCGGAGTGTTCGCGAACCGCCGTGGATGGAGGTAGATCGCCGGGAGCAGGATGACGAGTCCGAGGGTCAGGACGAACTTGGTCGCGGTGCCGAGTGAGCGTCGTCGTTCTATCTGTCGGGCATCGAGTTCGTTCACATCCCCGGGGCCGCGGATGAGCCGTCCGCACTCGTGGCAGGCGGGTGGCAGTTGGTCGCCGCCCCGCAGATCATGGCCGCAGGTCCGACA
>CAJWFU010000114.1:0-6975 GCA_913031315.1 uncultured Phycisphaerae bacterium
GGTCAGATCATCGCCTTCGACCAGCACGGTGTAGATGCCGGTGATCGATCCCCCGCCCTCGATGCTTCCCGCTCGTTCCAGCAATTGAGGAAGCAGGGCGAAGACACTCGGGGTGTACCCCTTGGTGGCAGGCTGTTCACCCGCCGCCAGACCGATCTGCCTCTGGGCCTGGGCGAAACGGGTGATGGAGTCGACCATCAACATCACATTGCGCCCGGAATCTCGAAAGTGTTCGGCGGCCGTGATCGCCGCCGCCATCGCCCGGACTCGAAGCAGCGGACTTTCATCGCCGGTCGCGACCACCACCACGGAACGAGCCAGGCCTTCACTTCCCAATGCGTCGACGATGAACTCCTTCACCTCGCGCCCGCGTTCACCGACCAGGGCGATCACATTCACATCGGCGCTGGTGCCGCGGGCGACCGAGGCCATCAGCGTGCTCTTGCCGACCCCGGGCCCCGCAAAGATTCCGATCCGCTGTCCCTTGCCGAGCGTGGTGATGCCGTCGATGGCCCGGACTCCGGTCGCGAGCGGTTCATCAATGATGCCGCGGGTCATCGGATTGACCACCGGCGGGAAGAGAGGCCGGGCTTCCAGCCCGGTTGGTACCGGCCCCCCGTCGATCGGTCGACCGAGTCCATCGAGCACCCGGCCGAGCCAGGAATCACCCACCATGATCGAATCGCTGACCCGCTCCAGAAAGACCCGATCGCCGGGACCGGTCCCGTTGGAACCTCCCAGCAACATGACGATGGCGCGAGCGGCATCGAAACCGATCACCTCGCCCCGGACGACCTGCCGGGTTCGCGAAGTCCCTTCGATGCGAACCACCGAACCGATGGGGACTCGGAGCCGGCGGACCAGCACCGTCATGCCGCGCACCGCATCCACGGTTCCAACGATGGAACGGGCTTCAAAACCGTCCAACGCGTCGATCGTTCGGGCGAAGGTGGTCATTCCGAAGCTGCCTCCGGGTCTTCGAGGGAACGATTTTCTTCGGCGGGAACGATGTCGTCCCAGGAGTCGACCGCAGGATCACCACCCGCCGTGGCCGTGGACTCCCCCCCCGCGGCCGGAGTCGGGACCGAAGGCGGAACGGGCATCGGATGATCCGGAGCATCGACCACGGGCACCGCGTCGGAGTCGAGGCCGACCGCGTCGGAAACCTCCGTGACGGTCGGCGGCTCGGGAGTCTCGGACAACTCGGGGAAGAGCCCCTGCACGATTCGTGAGATCTGGCCATCGAGCCGGGCGTCGACCTCGCCGTCGCCGGCCGAAACCACGCAACCACCGCGAACGATGTCTTCGTCGGTGCCAAACTCGATGTCCGAGTCCCGGGCCGAGAGGATGTTCGAACTCGCCTCGCGGAAATGCTGTTCGATGATCGGAAGGTCGTCGGGATGAACCTGGATTCGCAGCCGGGTGGCACCCGCGAGCATCTCCACGGCACCTTCGACCTGGTCGATCACCAGCGTCGGATCATGGTCCGGCAATCGGCCCAGAATTCGCTCTGCAATCGCGATGGAAAGCCGAAGGAGATCTCGACGACTCTCCTCACGGAGGACTTCTCGTCCGGCGAGATACGCATCGAGCGCCTGGTTCCAACCATCCGCGATCCCACCAAGCCTTTCGGCGATCGCGGCTTCCGCGACCCGAGCCCCTTGAAGAGTGCCTTCCTCGCGCCCCGCGACCCGACCCTCATCCTCACCGAGTGTCCGACCTTCCTGGTATCCGCGTTCGGCCGCACCCGAGGAAAGCCGTTCCGCTTCGATCCGGGCGGCTTCGACGATCCCCGCGGCCTCCCGCCGGGCGGCGTCGAGAATGCCATCCGCTTCCTTGCGGACGTCACCGAGGTTCATGACCACGGCACCGTTGACCAGTTCGCGGGCTCGATTGTTCTTGATGAGAGGCACGACGATCTCCGTTGGGCTCAGACCACGACATCACCGCCGCCGCCGCGGCCGTTGATCACGATCTCGCCGGAATCCTCGAGCCGACGGACGATGTCCACGATCCGCTGCTGCGCCGCTTCGACGTCGCTCACTCGGACGGGACCCATGAATTCCATGTCTTCGCGAATGACTTCCGCGCCCCGGGAGGAGACGTTGGAGAGGAACTTCTCCTTGAGCTCGTCCGAGGCCATCTTCAAGGCGAGGGCCACTTCACCGTTGTCGAGTTCCTTCATCAGACGCTGAATGGCCTTGTCGTCGACCATGCGAATGTCTTCGAAGACGAACATCAGTCGTCGAATCTCCTCGACCAGTTCGGGGTCTTCACCTTCCACTCCCTCCATGATCGATTTCTCGGTGTTTCGATCGCAGAGATTGAGGATCTCCGCGACGGTGTTGACGCCGCCGACCTTCTCCGAGGAATGCATGATCATGGAACTGAGTCGGGCCTCGAGCCCCATTTCGACTTCACGGATGACCTCGGGGTTGGTCTGCTCCATGTTGGCCACTCGTCGGACGACTTCGATCTGTCGTTCTTCCGGAAGTCCCCCGAGAACCTCCGATGCCTTGTGATGCGGCAGGTGACTGACGATCAAGGCGATGGTCTGCGGGTGTTCATCCTGGATGAAGGTGAGCAGGTTGTCGGTTTCAGCCTTCTGGAGAAAGGAGAACGGCGTTCGCTGAACCTGAGTCTGGATCTGCGCGATCACCCGGTCCGCCACTCCACCCTCGAGCGAATCCTTGAGGAGGCGAGTGGCGTAGTCGAGCCCGCCCTCTCGAGCCCAACCCTGGGCCATGGTCAGGTTGTAGAACTCGGAGACGATGCCCTCGCCCAGATTCTGCGGAACGTCTCCCAGCGATGCCAACGCCCGAGTGACCTCTTCGACCGCTTCGGTCGGGAGTTCCCGGAGGATGGCCCCTGCGGCCTCGGGTTCAAGCAGCAGCAGAAGCACCGCGCTGCGAGCCACGCCGTCGAGTTCTTCGATCGTGTCGGGGAGTTTCTGGCCGGGACGGATGCTCATGGTCGGTCGGAACTCCGGATGAAACTCGAAACGAAGGGAACGAAACTCGGAAGGACACCAGTGAGGAGTCGGTCAGGCCGATCGCCATCCGACTCCTCCAAAGATCGATTACGACTCGGTGCGCATCCAGCGACGAAGCAGGGAGGCGACCTCCGAGGGTTCCTTCTTGATCAACTGGTTCAATTGATCAAGCATCTGCTTGCGACGAAGGTCCTCATCATCGAGCTCCAGACCTTCCATCGCCGGAACGGCCTCTTCCGCCTCGCCGACCAGGTTGACATCGTCATCATCAAGAACCGGCGGCACACCGGCCAGTTCCTCGGCCGTGGGCATGACTTCGGTCCCGCCGGTCCGACGCACCATCATGAACATCATGGCGAGGGAGAACAGGGCCAGCCCGACCAGCCCCGCGTTCTTGATTGATGAAGCCAGATCGGTACCCGTCAACTCGCCGATCGAGTCTGCCAGCCCCCCACCATCGCTGAAGGCGACCGGCGGCGTCCAGGACGCGAACGGCATGACCGCGATCTCGACTTCACCCGTGGTTCCATTGCGGAATTCGGAACTGTCCACCAAAGGAACGAGGATCTTTCGAATGTCCGACTTGATGATCAGGATCCGGGCGTTGATCTGCTCGAGGCCGATCTCCGCCTCTTCTCCCAGTTCCGCCCGCAGCAGCGCTTCCACTTCCTGCGTCGGGATGACCAGGGATGCCGCCACCTTGACCGGATAGTTCGCGATTTCATCCGTGCGTCGCTCGGTGAGTGGGAACTTCGCGTCACTGACCACCCGCTCGGACTCACGCGTCGCCCGATCACCACCGCGAACGGCATTGACCGAGGCGGACCCCACCCCACTGTTGGAGTTGAATCCCGGCTGGCCACCTCGCCCGGCGGCCAGGGGAGTCGAGGTCTCGTCGGTCTCCACGAACGTGTCCGTCTTGACCGGCTTCCCGGGGTTGCTTTCAACCTGGGCGACTTCGGCGACCAGACACTGAGCATTGACCACGACCTCGGCCCGCGGGAAGGACACTCGAACCAACCTCGCGAATTCCGCGGTCAGCTTGCGTTCCCAGCTCTTGACCGAGGAAAGATAATCACGCCCGCCACCGGACCCTGCTTCGTCGAAACGATGATTGACACCGGTCCCGGTGTCGATGACGGTCACGTTCTCGATGTCCAACCCGGTTTCCGCCGAGACCGCGACGATCGCGAACGACTCCGCGAGTTCGGAGCCCACCGGCCCCGACTTCATGCCGACACTCACGGTCGCGGTGGGCTTCTGCACCCCACGGATCGCCAGCAATCGGCCGGCGCCCCCGGAAAGGCTGATCCGGACGTTCTCGACTCCGGCCATCATGCGGATGGAGTTTTCCGCGGTTCGAATCCGGAATGCGCGTTGTTGGATCGCGATTTCCGCGGCCGACGACCACCCCCCAGACTCGGTGGACAGCGGTTCCTGGCCGGCCGGAGCCTCGGTGTAGCCATCCTGCTCGAGCAGGGCGAGGATCGCACGCTTCTTGACGGCGGGTACCCGGAGCATGCCGCTCCCGGCATCTTCCACCGCGTACCCCTCGGTCCGGATGCTCTGCATGGCCAGCAGAACCTTGTCGGACTCCACCTTGATGGTGGCCATCGCCGGCGAGACCGCGTACTGGGAGACGAGAAACAGCCCCATCACCAGGATGATCGCGATCGCCCCGACCAGAAGTCGAGCCGACGAGTCCATGGCCGAAAGACGGCGTTGGACATCCTGCAGGGATTGACGAATTCGTTCTGTCACGGGGATGGCCTCCATGCCGTCCATCGTGCGATGAGCGTTCCGAGGCTTTGATGCCCCCGCGAGTCATCCTGACTTTGCGGGAACGCCTCGTCCTTCTCACGCCTTCGGTCCGTCCGAAGGCGATTCGAAGATCAGACGCGGATGTTCTTCACCTCGTCGTATGCATCGACGAGTTTGTTGCGAACCGCAAGAAGCATGCGGAACGCGGTGTCGGCGGTCTCGGTCGCGGTGATCACCTGTTCGAGCGAGGCGTCGCCGGTGGCGGCCCCGATCTTGGCCTGCTCCGCATCCTGCTGGAGCTGGTTGACCTGCTCGATCTGCTTCATGAGCGTGGACTTGAAATCACCCTCTCCGGCGCCCGGGGCCGAACCTTCTCCGGGCGTGCCAAGCTGGCCACCCTTGATGCCTTGGATGCGACCAAGGCCCTGGGAGCCGAGTTGATTGAGTGGGCCGAGTGGATCGCTCATGGGGTACACCGTCCGTCAGGTGGTCAAGCAAGTACGCGTATCGCCGAGTCAATCATCGACCGAGTCGTATCGATCGCCTGAATGTTGGCTTGATAAGCCCGAAGAGCCTCGATTCCGTCGGCCATCGCCCGCACATCGCTGTAATCGGGCATCTGAGCCAGGCCGTCCTTCTTGCCGTCGGCGAGATCGGCGGAGGAACCAAACGTCGTGGCGGTCTCGATGAACGCCGCATTGAGATCGGCTTCGATCGCCGACACATGGACTCCGAGAGGATTGCCGGTGGCCGGGTCGCCAGGGGCGAATTCGACCGTCTTGACCTGAAAGCCGGGGGTATTGCGATTGGCGAGGTTCGCACTGATCGCATCCATCCGGACCCGCTGGGCCTGAAGTCCGCTGCCCGAGATGTCGAAAGCGCCGTAGATGGCCATGAGTCAGATTCCGTCCCGGAGAAGTCCCGAGGTGTCAAGGTCGTTCACGAATTGCCGACCGAAGGATGTCATGTTCCTTGCGGAAGAGTTCGCTGGCGAGCCTGAACGCCAAGGCGTTCTCTGCCAGGTTCTGCATGATCCGTTCCAAATTGCGGTCATTTCCGTCATGGAAGGTGAGATTCTGGCGAGCCGGATCCGGCGCGAGCCGGATCCCATCGGCTTCGAAGCGAATCCCATCCGTGTCCCCGAACGCCCCGTGACCTCGAACCACCGGCGTGATGATTCCGGCCCCGATCCCCTGTTCTCGAACCTGAGCGGCCTTCATGGCCCCCTGGAATTCGGAAACCGAGACATCGACCGGCTGATATCCGGGGGTGTCGAGATTGGCGGCGGCATCCGAAAGCAACGTGTTCCGCTGCCACGAGAACTGCATCATCCGCTGGAGATAAGGAAGGGCTCCTGAATTGGAGACGCCACCATCCTGCATGTCCGGATCCTCCGGAAGGGCGCCGAATCGGCGCCTGGTTTGAATTCGAGGCAGAAATGACGCGATCCTCCGCGCCGTTTCTGCCCATCACGATCATCCCGACCGAATCAAAGGTCAGGGGCGACGACTTCGTCTTCCTTCCACTTCTTCAGCTTGAGCCCGAGCGTTCGCACACCGATTCCCAGGGCTCGAGCCGACTTCTGGCGATGCCCGCGATTCCGCTTGAGGGTCGCCACGATGGTCTCCCGCTCGATGTCCGCGAGGGTCAGTTCCCCATCACAGGCAAGCCACCCCTCCGAGGAACCGGTGATCCCACCGGTTGACTGGAGAGCGGTGTCCATCGGCTTGGATTCGATCGATCCACCGGCCAGCTCGATCTCGACCCCGCCCGTGACCCTGGTCGCGGACCGAGAGGTCGCGTTCATGGGCGGAAGCCAGGGTCCCACCAGGGAGGCGGTGATGGTTTCATCAGTCGCGAGCACCGCGGCTCGTTCGCAGATGTTCTGCAGCTCCCGAACATTGCCCGGCCACGCGTACCGTCGCAGGACTTCCAACGCGTCGTCATCGAATCGTCGCGGGGTTCGTCCTTCCCGGGCTCCGACCGCCGCGAGGAAGTGACCCGCAAGCTCCGCGAGGTCCTCCGGCCGAGCACGAAGCGCCGGCATTTCAATCGGCAGGACGTTCAGCCGGAAGAAGAGATCGCCACGAAAACGGCCCGCGTCGACCTCGGACTCCAGATCACGGTTGGTGGTCGCGATGACCCTCACATCGACGGTCCGGGTCTGACTCGACCCCACCCGCTCGAAGGTTCGTTCCTGAAGCACCCGAAGGAGCTTGGCC
>CAJWFU010000115.1:0-6970 GCA_913031315.1 uncultured Phycisphaerae bacterium
CTGCTCAAGGTCAGGCGACCTGCGATCGGCAACTGATAGACGCCCGGTCGAGCGATTTCGCCGTCGATGTAGACCACACCGATTTCGGGCGTGTCGACATAGACGCGGTCACCGGGGCGAATCACGATGTTGAGGTTGCTGTCACCACGAGCAAGGGCCTGGTAATCGACCTCGATGACCCGGGTGGCGTACGGAGAGATACGAGGTGCGGGCTCCGCTGAGACCGACTGCCTTCCCGTGTTGGGACGCAATCCCCGAGCCATCGCCTCTTCCGGAAGCAGACGAATCCACTCCTGGCGTTCCTTGTCGAAGATGAAGGTGTCGCCGGCCGGAGCCTGCGACGGGGGCATCGCCTCGAGGACGATCTCCACCGGATCCCCGACATCATCGATGTCGACCAGGGGGTCATCCTGCGTCGAGTGCATCGCCGCCGGGCTTGCTCCAGCACCGTCGAGTGCCTCGATGAGGGCGTCGATGTCCCGGACATCAGGTGTTCCAGGCTTGCCTTCCGAGGATGATCTGCCGCTTCGTTCGTACGTGGGCTTCACCGACTCATCGAGAGCGACTTCTCGGATCACCATGATTTTCTTGGTGGTCGAGGCCGTTCCACCGGCGAGCGCGAGTGCATCCATGATTCGGAAATCAGGGCGATTCAGTGCGTAGATGCCCGTTCCGGCGACCGCACCGTAGATCGTGAATTGAAAACTCCGGCCGTCCTCAAGGACCACGGTCACCAACGGATCGGTGATCAAGCCCTTGAGCATGTTGATGATCTGCTCCTGGAGCTCCTGGATGGTTCGTCCAGCGGTTTGAACATCGCCCAGGGTCGGAAGACGGATCATTCCAGACTGATCGATGACCCGGACCGAAACATCCGTCTGCTTGGCAGCCACGAGTTCGTAGATCTCCACCCGGACCACATCACCGGGAGCCAACCGATACTGGAGCTCGTTGGGAACGAGATCCTCGGCCGTCGGCTTGGTGATGTCTGGCTGAAAACCCACCTCACGTTCGATGATGTCGATTCTGCTGAGAATCGGCATCGAAGTCGGAGTGTGCTCGTAGTAACCCGTCACACCTGGGTTGAAGAACGAGTCGACCTCGCAGCCACCGACCACGAGGATCGACAGGGCGGCGAAAATCAGCGAAGTGATCGAGCGAAGGACCGAACCCATGTTTCGGATTCCAATGTTTCTCAGGTGTCGCGAGCGCACGCCAGTCTCCGGGCCAAGCCCCCTGACGGGGTGAAGCAAACTCCGGCCGAACAGTACGGAAACGACCCGGAGCGTGATTTTCATCGGTCGCTCGGGCCTACCTCGTTGAGGAAACAGAGTGGGATTCTCGACCTCCGTCAGATACCGACAGATTCTGTCAGGGCTCGCGCAAGGACCGACATTCGAACCGCAGTACCGCGGCGGACCTGTTCCAAGACCAGGCTGCGGTCAAAATGATCAAGGACGGCATCATCCAATTCGACCCCACGGTTCACCGGTCCCGGGTGCAGAATCGGCACTTCTGGGTGCAGGCGAGCGGCACGATCAACCGTCATGCCGAAGCCATGGCGGTAATCCGCCGAAATGGCTCGCCCCGCATCACGTTCTCGCTGAATCCGAAGCATCATCACCGCGTCAACCGAATCGAGAATTGCATCAAAGTCATGGGCGACCCGAATCGGTCGTTCCCCGCCGGGGAGCATGTCGGCCAGTCTCCACGGCACCAGTGATGGCGGCCCCACCAGCAATACTTGCGCTCCGAGGGCGTGGAGCGCGTAGATATTCGACCGGGCGACCCGACTGTTCAGGACATCACCGACGATCGCGATTCGTCTCCCCTCCAAAGAGCCAAGCCGCGATCGCAGGGTCGAGGCATCAAGCAGGGCTTGAGTGGGGTGCTCATGACGGCCATCACCGGCATTGATGATTGGAACATCAAGACCCGCATCGAGATGGCTCGCTCCACCGGACCGGGATGTTCGAACCACGATCGCCTGCGAACCCATCGCCACCATGTTCTTCGCCGTATCGAGCAGGGATTCTCCCTTGCTCGCACTGGATCCCCCTCCAGTCAGGGTGACCGGTCGGTGGCCGAGTCGGTGCACGGCCGTCTCGAAGCTTCCTCGGGTCCGGGTCGAATCCTCCATGAACAGAAGGCCGACCACCGCCGGAGATGACGCCGCGGCCTCGAAGCCGCCCTGGCCATCAACCAGAGGCAGGAGCGCCTCCGCTCGGTCGAGAATCGCGGTGATGTGTTCCCGGCCGAAGTCACGAAGGCCGAGAAGCGATCCGGGGGTGCTCATGGGCCGAATCCTACCGTCCCAGCCGAAGGTCATCCTCGGACTGCATGACGCGGCTCGAACCCCGGTATCAGCGTGGCCAGAACTCAGTCCGTGAGATTGGCGGCGGCCCGGACCAGCATTCTTTCGGGAAGAAGTTCGATCGGGATCGACTTCTCCACCTCCCGGCTCGTGGCCGGCTCCCGAACCCAGAGCTTCAAGGCGTATTTTCCGGCCTTGAGATCCGCGGCTGGCAGCGTGTACCTGATCCAGAAGAAGTTGTCATCAACCGGCTCGTCAAGGGCATGGCCTTGCCGAGTCAGAACCCCGGGATCGATGACCAGGTCGTCTGCCAGTTGATGAAGCTCAAGCCGATATTCGATCTCCCATCCGACCTTTCGAGACTGGTCGGCGGGCGACCAGAGAAGACCGTCCAATTCCGCATAGACGAGCAGTTCTCGATCACGCCCGGTGGACAGCCGTCGAGGAAGAATCACCACGTCCCCGTAGGATTGAATGGAGGAACACATTTCAACCGCGCCGAGGTTGAACCCATCTTCGTTTCGAAGGCGGTTCAGCAAGCTCTCAAGCTCCTCCACCAGAACCGGCTGCATGGCTTCTTCGCCGCTGCCCAGGCGAGTCTGAATCGCCTTCGCAAACTGCCCCACCGCGTCCAGCGTCTCGGTCTCCTCGATCAGGAGACCGGTGCTTCGTGGGCTGTACGCCTCGAGGTCACCACCTTCGAGACCTTCCACCATGATCATCGCCAACATCGCCCTGACCAGTTCATATGGCATGGGATCATCGGCCTCGGCCGCGAGAACCAGGAGTTCCCGATCGAGATCCTCGAATCGAATCGAGATCCCGGTTCCGTCGGCAGGCTGAAGACTGGCGAGGTCGATGCCGATGGCATCTTCTTCCTCTGCGGCCGCCATCTCGACCTCAGTCGATGCCCCGGGAAGAACCTCAAGGGCCACTTCTTCGGAACTCAGATTCCGTGCGAGTTCACTCGGCGCCGGTCCGCCGGGACCGGGCGTGACCGCTTCGCCATCGCCCATGATCGCGCTGCCGGAGAAATCGCCGTGGGTGGCACCTGCAAAGGGCTCTGACCCGATGAGGGACGGCTTTTCGGCCGCGGTGGCCGCGGTGGTATTCGTCGCGCAGCCGGGGCCGCAGACCAGGAGTCCGACCAGCAGGGCACCCAATGACCGACCAGTCAGGCCTCGACGGGCCTGTGACTGAATTCTGCGAATGACTGACATGTCCATATGGGTCACGCTCGGCCTCCTACCGATGGCTTGATCCTCTTCAACTGGAACGTCACGAAGGCCTCCATGCCTGCGAAACGACGTTCAGCCGAACTCCTCCACAAGTCTGAGAGGAGCCAGTTCTTTCCAGATCCTCTTCCAATCGGCCTCAACGACCTCTGGAGGATGATCTGGTTCCACAGGTATCGGCCAGAACCACCGCCAAACCTTCAAGAGTCCGAGTGGCATTCCCTGATCGGCCCGTCTTGAGCGCCAAATCGGTCTCCAAGGCGGTCTCCAGCAACCCAGCGGCCCTCCGACCCCCGAGACGCCTCGCCGTCTCGAGCACCGGCCGAGTATCCGCCCCCCAGAGACGCAGGGACTTGCCGACCGCGGATTCACCAACGCCAGCCTCGAGCTGACGAGCGGCTTCGTGAAGTTTCCGGCCAAGATCGACCAACGCCCAGGAGAGCACCTGATCCGGAACCCGAGAGATGTCTTTCAGCTCTCGAAGGGTCCGCAGGGCATGACCAGAATCGCCTCCGAGCACCACGGACTGGATGATCCACCCCTGCTCCTCGCGGCTTGGCGGCACCAGCATCTCGACCAGATCGACATCGATCACCGGCGGGTCACTCGTGGCCGCGACCGAGAGCTTCGCCAGTTCACCGTCGAGCCTCGCCAGTCCGGTTCCGATTCGTTCGATCAATCGTGTGGCGGCATCCCGGTTCAACGTCGCCTGATGAGCCTTTTCCGCCCGTCCGACACACCACGCGGCCGCCGTGGAGGGATCAGGCGACTCGCAGACGGCCACCCCACCCACGCCTGCAATCGCCTTCTCGAGCTTCGGCGCCCGCCAGTCGCCCGTCGTCCGCAGTACCAGCGTGGCCTCTTCCATCGGACTTCCCGCATAGGCCTCGAGTCCACGGCGATTCGACTCTTTCCGCACGAACTGCTCTGCAGCATCCACCACCACCAGCTTGTGGGACTGCATCAACCCGTAACTTCGGAGTTCGTCGAGGACCGCCGCCAGGGTGGCGGACTGGCCGTCGAAATCAAATCGGCTCGCGGATTCGCCGTGCGCAGCCTCCAATCCCTCACTCACCATCCGCAGGTACTGCGACTGCAGGTACGGCTCGGCTCCCTTGAAGAGGAGCATCCGCATCGCGGGGTCGAATCGGAAGGGTTTGGCGCGTGCTTTGGCCACGGCCCCATGCTACCGACCCTCGAGGCTGACTCCATCCGGTCCGGCCCCGTAGACTTCGGCTGTGTATGCCTTGGTCGTCGTCGAGGGCCCGGATTCCGGAGCCCGTCACCCCCTGCCGGATCGAGAGCCGCAACTCATCGGCCGCTCGACCGAAGCGATCCCATTGCGTGATGATTCGGTCAGCCGACGACACGCCGAATTGACCCCTGACGAGGGCCGATGGTGGTTGAGAGACCTCGACAGCACCAACGGCACGTTCATCAACGACATTCCCACCCTCGATCGAACGGCCCTCGACCCCGGAGATCGCATCCGCTGCGGCGACACGGTGCTGGTCTTCGCGCACTTGGATGAAGCCGACATCCATGGGCGACTTCGGGCCCCGGATCCGGCCACCCACTCGGTTCGACTGTTGAATCTTGATTCCCAACCGGCCACAACCGGGATGGAAGTGCTTTCAGGAAAAGACTTTCCATCATTGTCTCTCATGGCCACGGTCTTATCCCAAGGCCTTCGGGCGGACGCGGTCGCGATCCTTCCAATTGATGGCAGAGGCGGTTTGCGAGGCCTTGCAGAAATCAGAAATGAAGCCGGCGAACCTCCCAACGGCTCATTCAATCTCCCCCGAGAGCTCATCTCTGCCACCGTCAGCATGGCTGAAGGCAGGCCTCAGATCGCCATTCTGGACGAAATCGAGGCGGTCGCCGCCATTTCCGTCGGCGTCGACCGCCACCGGTACCTCATCGCCGCGGTTCGCCCCCACCAACGGCCGTGGACCTCGGATGACCTGCTCCAGCTGACCCATGCAGCGAGACTGGTTGGACTCCGGCTGATGCTCAAAGATGGCGTTTCTGATGCCGCCAGACTGGAACGGCTTGCCGCCATGGGCGAAGCGACCGCCGCCCTGAGCCATTCGATCAAGAACATTCTTCAAGGCATGCGAGGTGGCGCGGATGCGATCGAACTCGCCCTGGCGCGGGATCGAGCGGATCTGGCGAGAAAAGGATGGTCGATCCTCGCTCGAAATCTGGATCGGATCCTCGCCTTGTCGCTCAACATGCTGGCGTACTCCAAGGATCGAAGCCTTGATCCGATGCCCACCGTCCTCGGCTCACTCGCGACGGAAGCGATCGAGGCGATTCAACCCGCCGCGGAACGGCGAAATGTAGAAGTGGAATACCGGGATTCGGGCACCGAGCCCCCGGTTCCGATCGATCCTGACGCCATTCATCAGGTCATTCTGAACCTGCTCGGAAATGCGGTGGAGGCCGTCGAAACCGGCGGACGAGTGCAAGTCCGGACCCGATACCAGCCCGAAAAGGATGAAATCGTGCTCGAGGTGGCGGATGACGGCCCCGGCGTGCCGATCGATCGCCAGGAACGGATCTTCGAGCCCTTTTATTCAACCAAGGGTCAGCGAGGAACGGGTCTCGGATTGGCGGTGGCGAAGAAACTCGTCCTGCAGCACGGCGGCTCCCTCGAACTTCTGAAGGATGACGGCCTTGGAGGTGCGATGTTTCGGGTCGTCCTTCCAACCTCCTGGGATGGAGATTCCGATGCTTCTGACACCAGAGGTCCAAACCCGATTCAAGATGGTGAGCTAGGTATCCGATTCGAAACCTAAGCACGTTCTTTCCGCGCCGACGCCACGAGGCTCGTATGATCCTCGACCTCGGATACGGACATCCCTCCTCGGTTCCGCACGGACCCCTCATGCACGACCAGCCGAATCATCACGACAGTCACCCCGCACTCGACCTCGTTCGAGCCGCGGCGGCTCATCATCCTGGTATCGAACCGCGTGCCGCGGTGAACTATCAACGAACCCGCGAGATGACCATCGACGAGCTTCTGCTCGAGAATCGAGTCGTCTTCCTCATCGGCGAAATCAACCAGGCCTCCGCGGCAAGGGTGATGATGCAGATGCTGTATCTGGAAAACCAGAAGCGCGGCCAGGACATCCAGCTGTACATCAACAGTCCCGGTGGCGCGGTCGACGACACGCTCGCGCTCTACGACACGATGCAGTTCATCTCGAGCGAGGTGGCCACCTTCTGCATCGGACGTGCCTACTCCGGCGGTTCGGTGCTCCTGTGCGCCGGGCAGAAGGGCAAGCGACACATCCTGCCTCACGCCAAGGTCATGGTTCACCAGCCCTACGGCGGTGTGACCGGACAGACCACCGACATCCAGATCCAAGCCGACGAGATCATCAAGGCGAAGCGGACACTCAACGAGATCATT
>CAJWFU010000116.1:0-6969 GCA_913031315.1 uncultured Phycisphaerae bacterium
CAGGCGATCGTGGAAACGATCGATCAACTGGCGGCCGACCTCGTCGGTCCCGCTCCCGGCGACGATCTCCGGCAGCGTCCGTCGCCGACCGGCAAGCTGTTCGTACTCGCGTTCCAGGGCCGGCCCACAGAGGTACTGCTCGAGGCAGTCGATGCGGCCGCAGTAACACGCCCGCCCGGTGAGCGAAGGATCCTGGCCCCTGAGCGGCATCGACATGTGACCCCACTCGCCGCCGATGCCGTTGCGGCCATCGATCACGCGGCCGTCCACCACCACGCCACCGCCGACCCCGGTGCCGAGAATCACCCCGAAGACCACCGGTGATCCGGCCGCCGCACCATCCACCGCTTCACTCAAGGCGAAACAGTTGGCATCATTGGCCGTTCGGACCGGTCCTGGAATCGCCTTCTGCAGGTCCGACTCGAAGGGGCGTCCATTGAGACACGTCGAGTTCGAATTGCGATGCATTCCCGAGGCGCGGTGCACGGAACCCGGAGTCCCCACGCCGACCGGACAACCCTGATCCAGCCCGGCGGCTCCGGCGACCGAAACCACCAGGTCACGGATCGCCTCGATCGTCCCCTGATAATCGCCTTGCGGGGTTGGAACGCGCTTCCTGACCACGATGTTTCCATCGACGAGGGCGATCGCCTCGATCTTGGTACCTCCGAGATCGACACCGATGCGGCCGAAATCACTCATGTCCTTGGTCCTCCACGAACCCAGCGTCCACCGACGCAGGTACCCGCCATGGTTTCGGGGCCGGTTCCGAACACGATCGCCTCGGCCATCGCCTCGGCGGAGACTCCTTGAAGTGTCCGGTGATTCAGATCAAGGGCTGCGAAATCGGCGAGCCGCCCCACTTCGATGGTTCCGGCCTCGATGCCGAGGCTCTCGGCTCCGTGGGCGGAACCGATCTGCAACAACGGGCCTCCGGTCCGATTCTCTTCGTCCACCACCGCACCCCGCATGGTTCGACTGATTCGCTGGACGTATTCGATCCAGCGAAGGTCCTCGGTCGGCGCGATCCGACTGTTGAGATCGGTGCCGATGGAGAGTGGTATCCCGGTGGCGCGAATGGTCGCGATGTCCGGGATGCCGTCGCCGAGATTCCCCTCGGTGTTCGGGCAGAGACAGATCCGTCCGCCGGCCACCGCGAAGTCACCCAGATCGCCGGCAGTCGAATGCGTGCAGTGAATCGCGGTCGTCCGGTCGTCGATGATGCCGTGATCAAGCAGTAGTCGCATGGGCGTCACGCCGTGAACGTTCTTGCAATCTTCGATCTCCGCGACCACTTCCTCGAGGTGGATGTGAAAGACGGTCTCTCGACGCCGGGCCTCCTCGCGGATCGTCGCGATCCGTTCGATCGGAACCGCCCGGGTCGAGTGGGAGATCGGGGCCGCGGATTGAAGCGGACCGACGCAGCCCGCGGCGACCCGCTCGAACGATTCGAGAAAATCCTCGACCGTTCCGCCGTCGAACCGAACCTGACCTCCGGCGAGCGGTCGATCATCGAACCCCCCCCGAACGTAGTCACAGTGCAGCAGTACGATCCTGATGCCGGCGTCCGCCGCCGCTCGCAGGACCGCGTGATCAAGCGCTCCGGCCTGATCCATGCCGTGATGCACGTAATGAAATTCACCCACGGTCGTGATGCCGGCATCCAGCATCTCTTCAAAGGCCAGTCGGCAGATGCGATGACACCGATCCGGGTCGAGTGAAGCGACCAGGTCGTACATCGAGGCCCGCCAGGTGAAAAAACTGCCCGCGCCGTCGGGATAGGACTCGCCCTGCCCCCGCATCCCTCGTTGAAAGGCGTGGCTGTGTCCGTTCACGAAACCCGGAATCAGGCAGATATTCCAATCCGCAGGGCCGGAGGCCTTCCGGAGGCCTGAGATTCGATCGCCCGTGACCTCGACCTCCATTCCGGCGACGATCCGCCCTCCATCGAGGGCGAGCAGAGAGGGGCGGAAAACGGTCGATCGGGAGGAGGTGCTCACCCTCGTCATTCTATCGGCCTCAGGATCTTCGCCCGGAAGCCCCGCCGATCCCTCCCACGCGAACCCGGCTGCGATATCCTCTCGAACTCACTCAATAGATGGAGATCGCCCGTGCTTGAGCCCCGTCCCTACGCCGAATTCGATCCCGACAGTCCCGCCAGCCTGGAAGCGATGAAACATGTCCATTCGTTGCTGGGTTTCATCGGCGACGACCCCGAACGCGAAGGCCTCATCGACACCCCACGCCGGGTCGTGAAGGCGATGAACGAACACTTCTGGGGATACCGAGCCGATCCCCGGGAGCCGCTGAAGCGAACCTTCAGCGAAGTGGAGAACTACGACGAGCTGGTGCTCCTCCAGGACATGGAGATCCAGAGTCACTGCGAGCACCACATGGTGCCCTTCGTCGGGAAGGCCCACATCGCCTACATCCCGAGCGGGCAGGTCGTCGGGCTCTCCAAGCTGGCCCGGGTGGTGGAGATCTTCTCCAAGCGACTGCAGGTTCAGGAGAAGCTCACGGCTCAGATCGCGAACACGATCCAGGAAGAACTCAAGCCTCAGGGCGTCGCGGTCATCATCCAGGCCCGCCACTTCTGCATGTGCTACCGCGGTGTGCGGCAGAGCCAGGCCTGGACCACCACCAGCAAGCTGCACGGGGTCTTCCTGCAGGATCCCGCGGCCCGGATGGAACTCTTCACCCTCATCGGTACCAGGCCCGGCCGTGACTGATCCGGTCGAATCGGCTGAAGCATGATGAATGCAGCCAGCCCCCGGGATGAGAACGGGGGGGCGCTGGTCCGCCACCAGGCTCGTACGCAGACATGTTCAAGACCGCATTCCCCTGAGCATGGAGCCGCTGCTCCAGCACATCCTCGCCCGATCCGCCGACACCGGATGACGTCGGCAGATCGCCCGGGAGCTGCCGGGAATCAACCACGAGGCGTCCACAAGGCAGCCATGAGGCCGGTATGGGGGCCGGTGTAGGGCCGGGGTCCGGGATATTTAGACCGGGGGTTCCCAGTCTCCCGTGGGGGTGATCAGTTCGTCCAGGCGGCGAGCAGCAGGCCCACGTCGGCGGCATTGGTGTTGCCATCGCCGCTGAGGTCGCCCCCGTCGTTCCCGATGCCCCAGGCCGCCAGGATGTAACCGAGGTCGGCTGCGTTCACCGAGCCGTCGTTGTTGAAGTCGGCGGGAACGTCCGGCGGGCCGGGATCCTGCGGCACGATCGAGTCGAAGAAGTTCCAGACTTCGCGGGTCGCATCGATGTCCATGTTGCCCGACTGACCCGGCCAGTCGTGGCGGCCACCGTTGATCCGGTAGAACCAGAGCTGGCGGTCGTGATCGGGATTGCTGTACTTGTCGATCCGGACCGTGCTGCCATCTCCGGGGCTGATGTCATCGACGAAGACGCGTTCGAGGTCCGGGACATCCATGTCATCCACCCAGAAGTCCACCATCTCGAGGATCGGGCGGTAGGCGCCCCAACCACCGGTGTTGCCCATGTCGCCGCCGAACAACGTGACGTTGTCGAGGGTCCCGTTCATGGTGATGATCGGCCTGGAAAATTCCGGATCGCAGTCCACCCAGAGGGTGTCCAGCATCATCCCGATGACCGGCCCGAAGCCGCGGAAGGTCGCCGACTCGCGGCAGGCCAGCTGAAAGCACATTTCGGCCCCGTTGGAGAACCCGGTGACGAAGGTTCGTTCGGGGTCGAGTTCCAGCGTGTCCTGAAGATGCACGGCAAGCGAGGAAAGGAAGCCGTCGTCATCGATGTCGAACTGCCCGTGGAAGGCGTAGTCGACATCCCAGAAACGAGAATTCGACTGGTCCGGGGTCCCGTTGGGGAACACCACGACGAAACCCTCTTCATCCGCGAGTTGGGTCCAGCCGTAGTTGTTCAACATGTCGTTGTTGTTGCCTCCGTAACCATGAAGCGCCATCACCAACGACGGAAGCTCGGTCAGATTCTCCGGAACATAGATCCGGTACTGCCGAGTGAGACCATCATGCAGGAAGTCGATGTTCGGAGACTCGGGCGGCCCTTCGCCGTACTCGACGCTGACCGTTCCAGTACCTCGCTCGTTGTCGAAACCACCGACTCGAAGAAGATACGTCTCACCCTGGATTCCGTCGAACGTCATCCGGGATGTGTAGCCTCCACAACCCGCACCATCGTCACTGCAGGCGATCAGGACCCCATCACATTCGGTGTAGAGCGCGAGCCGGGTGTCGAAGTCCGCGGTGTCGCAGGTCGACACCACGATGCCGTCCGACTGATCGGCCGTGAGTGTGAACCAGATGTCCGAACCAAATCCGTTCCCGAAGCCTTCGTTGCACTCGGCTGGGAGTCCTGGCCCGTCATCGGTCGCTTTGACGGTCGAAAACGTGGTGTTTCCGAAGAGGATCTCGACGGCATTCGAACAGTCGTCGTTGCTCGTCTGGGCGTTTGCAAGGACTGCCGGTAGGGCAAGAACGAAGAGGCAGATGGATCTAGTCATAGAGATACGGTAGCACCCGGGCGGGGCACGACCTACGCCAACACGAGTGTTTAGACCACAATGCCATCATCTCGGACGCGGAAGTTGGTGATTACCGCTCTCACCGACCCCGTCGATCCAAATGGACACGCCGCCCCCGGACGACTGATTTCCGCCCTCAGGACCTTCCGAAGACCGGCACCACGGTTCCGGTGGTGAGGGCGTTGGCGGGACTCGAAAGCCACACCATCGCCCGAGCGACTTCCTCCACCTTCGGCCAGGCGGAGAAATCAGCGTCCGGCATGGCGTTTCGATTGGACGGGGTATCCATGATCGACGGGGCGACCGCGTTCACCAGAATGCCTTCCGCCAGGACCTCCCGGGCGAGACATTGGGTCAGGCTTGCCACCGCCGCCTTGCTGGTCGAATACGCGAGCATGCCGCCGGTCGGCTCGAGGGCGGGCCGGGCCACGACATTCAGGATCCGCCCGCCATCATCCACGGGACGACTCGAACGCCGCATCGCCTTCACGGCCTCGCGACAGCACAGAAAGCACGTCCCCACATTCAACCGCATCATCGCCTCGAAATCCGCCTGAGAGATCGTTTCGAGGGGGCCCATTCCAAATCCACCCGCGACGTGGATCGACGCGTAGATGCCTCCAACCTTTTCGTAGACCCCCGCCACCGAGGATTCGTCCCCGAGATCGACCTCGTGCAGCGTCACGTGATTCTTGAAATCGAGCCCATCGAGTTCCCGGGCTTCCCGCCAGGTCACATGAACCTCGGCCCCGCATTCCAGAAGATCCCGGACGACTTCGGACCCCAGAGCACCGGTACCGCCGGTCACGAGGCAGGTTCGATCGGAGAAGGGCATGCATGGATTCCGGAAAGGGATTTGGAGTGGACCCCGGGACCGTCTCCGGGGCCGCGGAGCGTACCCGCTACCATGCCGATCCCGTCGACGTTCGATGTGACCCCCCCACCCCAGACCCTGGATCCGGATCCCACCCCCGATGAGCGAGACCACCACGAAGCGCATGGAAGACATCGTCGGCCTCTGTCGACGTCGAGGCTTCATCTTCCAGAGCTCGGAGATCTACGGCGGCATCAACGGCTTCTGGGATTACGGGCCGTACGGCTCGGAACTGAAACGCAATCTGAAGAATCTCTGGTGGGACGGCATCGTTCACAACGATCTGACCAGCCCCAGCGGCGACCGAGTGAAGATCGTCGGCGTCGACTGCACGATCATCATGAACCCGAAGACCTGGGTGGCGTCCGGACACGTCGGTGGTTTCAACGACCCGATGGTCGACTGCAAGGATTCGAAGGCTCGCTATCGCGCCGACCATGTCCTCTGCCTCGGCCTCAAGGAA
The DNA here is from genome assembly GCA_913031315.1 of uncultured Phycisphaerae bacterium. Classification (GTDB taxonomy): domain Bacteria; phylum Planctomycetota; class Phycisphaerae; order Phycisphaerales; family SM1A02. The sequence continues at coordinate 5,857 of CAJWFU010000116.1, forward strand.
CAGGCCGAGGGCGGCCGCATCTACGCCTTTCTCGAAGGCGACGACGAGAGCCTGGCCAAAGCTCGAAAGCAACTCGAGAAGTACGTCAAGCGAACGGTCGAGGACGAAGACCTGGAAACCGGCGCATTCATGGACCTCTCGGCCGAGGGACGAGCGATGACCGTCGGCCCCGACGTCAAGGAACCCGGCACCCTGACCGAACCCCGGATGTTCAATCTGATGTTCGAGACCTACTGCGGTGCGATCCGTGACGAGGACTCGAAGGCGTATCTTCGACCCGAGACCGCCCAGGGCATCTTCACCAACTTCCACAACGTGGTGGATTCCAGCCGCGTGAAGGTCCCCTTCGGCATCGCCCAGATCGGCAAGGCGTTCCGCAACGAGGTCACGCCAAGAAACTTCACCTTCCGCAGTCGCGAGTTCGAGCAGATGGAGCTCGAGTTCTTCATCCATCCCGATGAGGCGGAGCAGTGGTACGCCTGGTGGCGTGAACAACGATACGCCTGGTGGAAGTCGATCGGCCTCGCCGGCGACAACCTGATCCTGCGTGAACACGATCGGAACGAACTTGCGCACTATGCGAAGGCCGGGGCTGGAACCTGCGACATCGAATACCGCTTCCCCTTCACCGCGCCGGGCTTCGGCGAACTCGAAGGCGTCGCCCACCGTTCGGATTACGACCTTCGCCAGCACGCGGAGCACTGCGGCAAGGGCGACAAGATGCGGTACTTCGATCAGGCCCGGAACGAGCGTTACTTCCCGCATGTCATCGAACCGTCCGCCGGCGCCGACCGCGGCGTGCTCGCCCTGATCTGCGAAGCCTTCACCCCGGATGAAAGCCGGGCGTCGAAGCTCTACATGAACTTCGATCCCAGAATCGCTCCGGTGAAGGCGGGGATCTTCCCGCTGGTCGCCAAGGACGGCATGCCGGAAATCGCCGAGAAGCTCTACAAGGACGTTCGCCGACGTCACGTGGTGGAAATGGATGCCAAGCAGTCGATCGGCAAGCGATACGCCCGCATGGACGAGTGCGGCACGCCGTACTGCATCACCATCGACGGCGACACTGCCAGCGATCAGGCGGTCACCATTCGCGAGCGGAACTCCCAGTCG
>CAJWFU010000117.1:0-6942 GCA_913031315.1 uncultured Phycisphaerae bacterium
CCGCAGGTCCGACACCGTGGTACTTCGTCCCGCCCCCGGAATCGATTGAAGAGCAGCGCGATGAGGATGATGACGAGCGCGACCACGACCAGGATCAGGACCGTGACGATGAGTAGATTCAAATCGGTCTTGGACAACATCGACGCCGACACGCCGTTCGGCCAGTGATCGACGTTTTCGGGGGAGGCATCCGCAACCACGTTCGGAACCTCGATCCGGGGTGGGGGGTTCGAAACGAAGAACATGGACGGCATCTCCAAGGCCCGGACCGACGTGTGCCGCACGGTCAAAATGGTGGGGGCGATCGGAACGTCGCAGGGGAGCCGTCGGCCGGGTGGGTGATCTCGAGGCGGGACGCGTGCAGGCAGAGCCGGAGGGCGACTTCTCGCCAGGGAGTCGGGGCGTACAGATCATCACCGAGGATGGGATGGCCGATGGCTTTGAGATGGAGCCGGAGTTGATGGCTGCGGCCGGTTCTTGGTTCGAGTTCAAGACGAGCGATGGGCAGATCCGCATCGGCCTCGGGTGCCGCGAGGTTCCCATCGAGGTCGCCGACATGGCCTCGGCTGGTCACCCTCCATCGAGTCTGGCTTGGTTTGCCACGTTCATGATCGACCATCTGGAGCGGAGGATGATCCATGTCCTTGCGAATCGGGAGTTCGATGTCCCCCTCGTCCGCTTTCGGATGGCCGGCGACCAGGGCGTGGTAGGTCTTCTGGGTCTCGCGGTCCTGAAACTGGCGACTCAGTTCCCGGTGGGCTTCGGCGTCGAACGCCATCACGATCACCCCGCTGGTATCCCGGTCCAGTCGATGGACGATTCGGGCGCCCGGGTGGGCCTCGGCGACGCGGCTGGCGAGGCAGTCCGCCTTTTCGGGGCCGATACCGGGCACGGAGAGGAGGCTGGTCGGCTTGTTCAGCACGATCAGCCGCTCATCGCGGTGAATGACGGGAGGGACCGGGTTCACAGAGCCTTGTATCCGATGGAGAATCGCGGGTGGTTGACGGTATAGACTACGCGGTTCGCGGCGAGAACCGCCGTGGAGAAAAGTCCGTTCGCCCCTTCTCGTCGGAGTCGACGCCATGAGACGTATTTCGTCCACCTTCCCCCGCATCGCGCTGGCCACCCTCGTGCTGAGTGGCGGCGTGGGAACCGCCTTCGGACAAGGCCGGTCCTCGATGGAATCCTCGTCCGCCGAGGATTGGAAATCGATGGAGGCCGTGGTTCTCGGTGACCCGGTCCAGCTGACCTTCGGAGATCGATTCGTCAAGGCGGGGGAATCCTATTACTCGCCCGACGGCGCCCGGATCATCTTCCAGGCGGTTGAACAACCCGGGGACGGCGAAGTCGCCGACGACTTCTATGCCATGTTCGTCGCCGATACGGTTCGCGATGAATCCGGACGCACCCGTCAGCTCGAGAACATCCGTCGCATCTCCCCCGAAGGCTCGGCCAACACCTGTGGCTGGTTCCATCCGATCGATCCGAACATCGTGATCTTCGGAACCACCATGGAGCCGCCGTCGGACGAGACCCCTCCGGGCTACCAGCGTGGCAGTGGTCGATATCGCTGGCAGTTTCCGCCGGAGATGAGAATCGTCGCCACCGATCTTCGGCGCAACGACGCGACCACCGCCACCCTCGACCCTCTGGTCGGAGAGGGAACGTCCTACGTCGCGGAAGGAAGCTTCTCGCCCGACGGTCGACATCTGCTCTACACCTCGTTGGAAGCCGGACAGGGCGACATCTACGTGAAGGATCTTTCCACCGACAAGGTGGTTCATCTGGTCGCCGCACCGGGGTATGACGGCGGACCGTTCTTTTCGCCGGACGGCCGACGCATCACCTACCGAAGTGACCGGTACGGAAACAACCTCCTGCAGGTGTTCGTTTCCGAACTGGAATTCGATGAGGAAGGGGCGATCATCGGAGTGACCCGGGAACATCAGGTGACTGACGATTCGCACGTCAACTGGTGCCCGTTCTGGCACCCGGACGGTGACCATCTCCTCTACGCCACGAGTCGAGAGGGGCATCGAAACTATGAAGTCTTCATGGTGGATGCGATGACGGATTCCGAGCGAACCCCGGCCGCATCGAAGTACGGAACCGGTCTGCGGAGAATCACCCACGGACCCGGGGCCGATGTTCTTCCCGCCTTCAACGCCGATGGTTCGGAGTTGATCTGGACCAACAAGCGAGGGGCCAGCGAGACCAGTCAGCTCTGGACCGCTTCCTTCGATCCCGACCTTTCCTCGCCCAGCGCCGCCGTTCCCGGCGGCGGACGCCCCGGGGCCGCTCGACGGTGACCGACGTCTTCGACGATCGGCGCTACCTGGTGCCATTTCGCTCGGAGTTGCTTCCGCAGCTCTTCGCGGACGTGCTGGTGGTGGGCAGCGGGGTTGCGGGCCTGCGGGCGGCGATCGCCGCGGCGGAACGCGGGCAAGAGGTCGTGGTGCTCTCCAAGCGTGATGCCGAAACCTCCTCGACGGCCTGGGCCCAGGGGGGGATCGCGGGTGCGGTGGACGCCGATGACGACCCGGCGTTCCATGCGGAAGACACGATCGAAGCGGGAGCCGGGTTGTGGGACGAGGTCATGGTCGATCTCCTCTGCCGGGAAGGCCCGGGGGAGATCGAAGGGCTCATCGGATGGGGGATGCGTTTCGATCGCGAACCCGATGGTTCTCCGAGCCTGGGTCGCGAGGGCGGTCACCTTCGTTCGAGAATCCTCCACACCGACGGGGCGGCGACCGGAGTGGCGTTGGCATCAACGCTCTTGGAAGTCGTTCGGAAGAACGAATCGATCCGGTTGTTCGAGCAGTGCACGGCGATCGATCTTCTGACCGTCGGGCCGGAACCCGGTTCACCGGTGACCGGCGTGTTGACCCACCACCCGCGGTACGGACTTCAGGTCATCTGGGCGGGCGCCGTCATCCTCGCCGGCGGGGGTGCCGGGCGGCTCTATCGAGAGACCACCAACCCGCGGACTTCGACCGGTGAGGCGCTGGCCATGGCCTATCGCGCGGGCGCGGCGATCACCGATACCGAATTCGTCCAGTTCCATCCCACCACGCTCTACGTCGCGGGGTCGGTCCGCGCCCTGCTCAGTGAAGCGGTTCGGGGCGAAGGGGCGATCATCGTCGACCGTCACGGACATTCCGTGATGGACGGGATTCATCCGTTGGGCGACCTCGCCCCCCGGGACGTGGTGAGCGCCCGGATCACCGATGTCCTCGCGGAGACCGGCGAATCCTGCGTCTACCTCGACGCCACTCGCGTCTCGGGCGGACTGGCCGCTCGATTTCCGACCCTGGCAGCTCGGCTGGAGGAATTCGAAATCGATCCTTCGACCACGAGGATCCCGGTTCACCCGGCAGCTCACTACACCATTGGTGGGGTCCTGGTCGATGCGGATGCGACGTCGACGGTTCCCGGGCTTTTCGCGTGTGGTGAAGTCGCCGCCACGGGGATTCACGGTGCGAATCGTCTGGCCAGCAACTCCCTGCTCGAAGGGCTCGTCTTCGGAGCCCGGGCGGGAGAGGCGGCTTCCAAACGGGAGGACTCCGGACAACGGCCGCGGCTCGTGGCCGAAGCCCCTCGGCGCCGAGCGGGAGAGCTCGATCTCGTCGATGTTCGGGCCAGTCTTCGGACCGCGATGTGGCGTAATGTCGGAATCGCTCGTGACGGAGAGAAACTTCGGGACGCGCTGGAGATGGTGGATTTCTGGGGCCGCTACTGCCTGGACAAGACCTTCGAAGATGCCGATGGTTGGGAGATCCAGGGAATGTTGGTCGCGGCCCGTCTGGTGATCCGCGGGGCCCTGGCTCGGACCGAGAGCCGTGGAACGCATCGCCGTCATGACCATCCGACCACCGATGACGGCCAGAGAATTCGATACGTCTGGACCCGGGGCGATTCGGCGCCGACGATCCGCCCGGCATCCAGCGCTCCGCAGGAGCCCCGCTCGGACTCCGTGGAGGTTGCGTCGTGAGGCGGCGGGATCGAACATCATCGAGATCTCGCGGGCCCTTTCTGGCTGGTGTCGGGGCCCTGGCGTTCGCGGTTCTCGGTGGCTGCGAGACGGTGGTGACCGAGTATCACCGTCGCCCCGGCTTCTACAAACTGGCCAGTGAAACCGAACTCAAGAATGAGAGCACGTCGTATGACGGGCGGCGTCTGGTCTTCATCGAGGACGGGGTGCTGCCCAGCGAAGCGGCGGAGATCGAAGCCGAGCGGGTGGCGAAGGAAGAACGGGCGGCGAAGGAACGAGATCGGCTTCGCCGCGCGGCCATCGCCGCCGGGCAGCCGATTCCGCCGGAAGCGATGGAACCGAAGCCGAGGAAGGCCTTCGAGGCCCGCGAGGTCCTGGACGACGGGACGGTGGTGTTCCGGGCGGTCTTTCCAGAGCACGTGATCGGCAACGTGATGAGTTGCCTCCGGAACCAGGAGTACGTCGAGTTGTGGGAGCAGGTCGTCGCGGAATCGACCCGTCGCCAGTATTCCGCCGACGGCGGTGGGCTCGAGGAGTTCGTCGGCTGGTGCGTTCGGAACCGGTCGGAACTCATGATGAGTCTCAACCGAATGAGCTTCGGATACTACGGCGGTTCCGACGTGATCATCGACCGGCTTCCGGACCGATCGGTCAGGGTCCGATTCTCGCCGCAGCTCGGTTCGCGTTTCAAGTTTCGCGAAGTGTCCGTGATTCAGGAACGAGACGGAATGAAACTCGGCGGAATCCGCTGATCGTCATCCGCGGGCCGTCCTTCGACCAGAGTCCGGGCCTGTCGAATTCTCAGCAGACCCATTTTCAGGCTGCTCCGCACGCCACGAAGGAATCGGATGGCCACGGGCTCGCGGGGTGCGGACTCGGTGGCCGTTCTTCGGGTCGCGGACTCCAGTGGTTCCCGACCGGCGAACTGTGGCGAGGAGTCTTCAGCGGTCTCGAATCGAGAGGTTCGGGCCGATTCCGGACTCGGGGCGGGTTCCGCTCTGAAGTCCGTGAGGCGGACTGAATCGAACGCGGTCGGGCTCTCGACGATGTCCGGCCCTCCCGGGTTGAACAGGTCGTCGACGGTGCTCGGTGAAACCAGGACTCCGGCCAGGACGATGACCATGACACCCAGCCACGACCCGATCCGCGCACCCCAGCCGGGGGGGCGAAGTCGGGCGGTCGGGTTGGCGGTGGAAATCTTCATGGTTGCCTTGGATTCAATCCCCGTCCTGGGGTTTCGTTTCAGTTATTCGCACTTCAGCGGCTTTGGTTTCAGTCGGCCGTCCGATGGTTCTCCGGTCGCCGGAGGGGCATCGGTTCTGAAATTCTCGTCCGAGCGGCCCGGCTCCGCCGGGTTTCATCGATGCGCGGATCTTCCGCCCGCCGTTTTGTGATGTTTGAACGTCCCGGACCGCTTCGTCTTGCCAGGAATGACGTCGCGGTGGCAGGGCCCAGCCATTCAGGAACAAAAAAACCGCGGGGGGCCGTCCTGGACGGCCCCCCGCGGGGATTCAATCAAGATCTGATTCGCCTCGGTCAGGCTGATGCCGCTCCGGCCGAATCGGCGGTGGGGGTGTCATCATCCCCGTCGTTCCCCGTGTCGTCATCACCATCGTCATCCGATCGCGTGGCGGTGAAGGAAAGATGGTCCTGGTCCTCCTTGCGGGTGACCTTGATCGCATCGCCTTCCTGGAATTCGCCGGAGAGAAGACTCTCCGCCAGCGGATCTTCAATGTAGGAAGACAGGGCGCGACGGAGCGGACGGGCACCGAAGTCAGGGTTGTAGCCCTTGTCGATGAGGAACTCCTTGGCGAGGGAGTCGAGGTCGAGGGACATTCCCTTGACCGCGAGTCGCTCTCTGACCTTCGAGAGCTCGTACTCGATGATGGTGGTCAGATCCTCCTTGGCCAGCGGCCGGAAGACGATGACCTCATCGAGCCGGTTGATGAACTCTGGTCGGAAGAACTTCTCGATCTCGCCCATGAGGGCGTTTTTCATCTTGTCGTAATCCTGGACCGACTCCCGCTTCGCGAATCCGAAACTGGCTCCGCCCTTGATCATGTCCGCCCCGATGTTGGAGGTCATGATCAGGATCGCGTTCTTGAAGTCGACGTGTCGACCGAAGGAGTCGGTGAGTCGTCCTTCCTCCATGATCTGCAGGAGCATGTTGAAGCAGTCGGGGTGCGCCTTCTCGACTTCGTCGAGGAGAACCACCGCGTAGGGACGACGACGAATCCGCTCGGTGAGCTGGCCACCTTCCTCGTATCCGACGTATCCGGGAGGGGCCCCGATCAGGCGACTCACGTTGTGCTTCTCCATGTACTCCGACATGTCGAGGTACACGAGGGCGTCCGCGTCGCCGAAGAGGAACTCGGCGAGTGCCTTGGCCAGGAGCGTCTTACCGACGCCTGAAGGGCCGACGAAGATGAAGGATCCCATCGGACGCTTCGGATCCTTGAGGCCCGAACGAGCCTTTCGGATCGCACGAGCGACGGCCTTGACCGCTTCATCCTGACTGACCACGGTCTTGTGGAGTTCGTCCTCAAGAGCGAGCAGACGTTCGGTCTCCTCCTTCTCGAGGCGGGTGAGCGGAACCCCGGTCATCTTGGAGACGACCTCGGCGATGATCTCCTCGTCGACGGTGCCGACGGTCTCGTTCATCCGTTCACGCCACTCCTGCTGGATGCGTTCCTTGTCCTTGCGGAGCTTTTCGGCGGTGTCGCGGAGTTCAGCGGCCTTCTCGTAATCCGCATTCTTGACCGCGTCTTCCTTCTCGACCGAGAGACGTTCGATCTTCTCCTCGAGCTCGGCGAGATCTGGCGGCTTGGTCATGCTGCGGAGACGCAGGGCGGCACCGGCCTCATCGAGCACGTCGATGGACTTGTCGGGCTGGACCCGGGCGGGGATGTACCGACCGGAGAACTCGACCGCGGCCTTGAGGGCCTCATCCG